>CANHVD010000041.1 GCA_947463775.1 Planctomycetaceae bacterium
CAGGAACAGTCCCGCAGCACCATCTCGGTTTGAATCGAGTCGAGACTGAACCGGTATGCCGGCGTTCACTGAGGCTTACTTGTCACACCCACGAGAAAACTTTGGAATCTGTTGGGTGTGTTGAGCGAATTCGCAGGCACGCCAATCACGGCCATTATTTCGAATCAAATCCTTAACGCAGAAACACGAGAACTCATGACTGACTGGCTCGAACCACCCGCAAAGGCTCCGGCGTTTTCCCTGAAGTCCACAGACGGTTCCACCGTTAAATTATCAGACCTGAAGGGTAAGCCGGTCGTACTATACTTTTACCCAAAAGACGACACTCCGGGGTGTACCAAAGAAGCATGTGCGTTTCGTGATCGTCAGGCTGAACTGGCAGAGTTGGGGGCCGTGGTGCTGGGCGTGAGTCCTGATGATGTGGCCAGCCACAAAAAGTTCTCTGACAAGTTCAGCTTGAACTTTCCCCTGCTGGCCGACGCCGATCATGCTCTGGCCGAAAAGTTCGGCGCATGGCGCGAAAAGAATATGTACGGGAAGGTATCCATGGGCGTTCAGCGATCAACGTTCCTGATTGATGCGGAAGGGAAAATCGCGAAGGTCTGGAAGAAGGTGTCCGTCGACGGCCACGACGAACAGGTCATCGAAGCGTTGAAAGAACTGGCTTCGTAATTGACCGTACATTCAACGAAAGGGCCGCTTCGATGTGTTTCGCATCAGCGGCCCGTTGTTTTGGCTTCAGCGTTGTGCTGGGTGTTGTGCTCGGTTTCGGTGTATCAGACGATCGACTTGTCAGACCTCGTCGATATGAACGCCTGGAGGCATTGGTGGCAGGGCGACGATTTCGGCCTCCCGTGTTTCTGTGTCATAGATGGCGACAGTTGGTTTGCGGAACATCCATCCGCCCACTTCGCCTGGATTCAGAAACATGCGACCGTTTCGATCCTTCACGCAACTCGGTCGATGTGTATGGGCAAAGATGACAACGTCAGCGTCGCCCAGGCAGTCACGCATTGAATCCAGATGATGAGCCATCAGGAAGCGAACTCCATCGCGTGACTTCCAGCACATCGGAGCATAGCCCAGGGTTCCGACGATTTTCATGCCGCCGGCGATCCCGGTCTGATTGCCATCGTTGTCGCCGTAGCAGGCAATCACGTGGCAAGTCAGCTTTCGCATGCAGGGCACGACCAGCGGAGAGACAAAATCTCCGGCCAGCAATACAGCCTTGCACTCGAGGGCATTAAACAGTCTGATCGCATGCCGCAAATTATCCACGTTGTCGTGAATGTCGGCCAAAATTCCAATCTTCATGATGGTCTGCTACTTCTCGGCTGGAGCATCGCCAGCTGGTGGCTCTGTGGGTACTGGATTGTCAGTTGGAGTTGGCAGCAGGATCGGTTTCCGCTGGCTTGGGAGATTCAGCCGCAGGCGTTTCAGACTTCGATTCGGCAGGAGTGGCAGGCTCGGAAGCTGGCTTATCGGCCTCAGGTTTTTCTGCTGTTGGCTCTGCAGGCTTTGGTTCTGCTGGCTTTGGTTCGCTTGGTTTCTCGGGCGAAGCTGGATTCTCTGCCGGAGCAGCTTCTGCTGGTACTGCAGCGGCACCCAATCGATTTAGCATCCATTGAGCGCGGGCACGATCAGGGCTCTTGTCGACATCCGCTTCCTTCAGAGCAACTGCCGCACTTTTGAGATCGCCCAGAATAATCAACGCCTCAGCTTCATTGATTAGTGACGCATAGAACGACTTTTCACCCGGGTATTGTCGACGGTAACTTCTTAATGTTGCCACCGCTGCTCCCATGTCATTGCGCGACACTTGGCTCATGGAAGTCCAGTACAACGTATCACCCACGGCGCTCCGCTGAACATCGAGAATGGTCTTGGGAAGTACGAAAGGGACGACGGCGGCTTTCTTGTCGTCGATTGGGACCTCCAGTTCAATCTTTTCCTGCATGCAGGCGATGCGAATTCCCTGCAGGTCCTGAATCATTTCAATGTCAAAGTTGCCCATAATCTGCTGAACACGAGCAGTCAGCAGGCCACGTGATGGTTTTCCAAATAAGTCATCACTGCGTTCCAGGAGTTTTTCGAGGGCCAGCATTTTGGCCTCCATTTTTTTCTCCAGCGTCAGTTCAGCTTCGTTCACGGTGGGGTCAGCAAGAAGGTTTCCGATGTTCAGCGATTCTCGTTCGAACGGACTGTCGAGCGGACGCATCAGCAGCGTATACGCCTGCTTTTGTTCTTCACTCAGGGCCGCGGCCGCTGTGATTCGTTGTTCCGGAACGCTCCAGACCTTCAACGCTTCTGGCTTCCAGGCGGAGCCAACGACAGAGCATAAGCGTTCTTTGAGGGGGCGAATTTCACTGGTACCACCAACCAGTTCTTCGTACAGAATGGCGGAGTCTGATGCTTCAAGTCGTTCCTGCAGAATCAGCATTCTTGGTGCAAATGCTGAGGGATGACAGACAACGAAAGCCGAACCTGTCTTCCACCGATCCAGATTCGAAATGGCTTCCAGTCCTGCGGGGTCAGTAACAATAGCGCCGGCATCTCCGGGCTTCGGAACAGCGGTCGCACGCAACGGATCAAACAGCAGCAGTCGATCGTCAACCACGACTCCGATCAGCAGATCTGCAGCCAATGTGATGTCTGGAGAGGCCGGATCTCCGGGCGTTGCTGCCTGGAATACAATCGAATCCAGCGACCGTTGACGAAGGGCCTCAGCGAAAGCCCAGACTCGATCATCAACACTTCCGATGCCCGTCAGCATTGCTTCATAGAGACCCACTGGAATTCGCGTCGAGTCGGCTTGCAGCAAGGACATGTTCCGCATCAAATGGCGGAATAGAGCGACAATGCGTTCCTGCTCACTGGCCTGCCCGGAAGTGCTCATGGAATCCGCCTGTTTCCAGACTGATTCTGTCAGTTCTTTCATCAGCAGGCAGTCGCGAATGTAAACAATATCGTTCTCAGTGTATCGCACCGCAGTCGCGGTTCTTAAGGCGGCAGGCGATAGCGCGGCAGAGTTTTGTTCGCTGATCTTGATCTTTTCGACGTCGCTTTCAGCACTGGTGGCCAGCCAGGAATTCAGGGAATTCACGACCATCTCGCGGCGAGTCTGAGTCGCCATGGTTTCCGGCTGAATTCTTTGAATTGCAGAGCTTAGCTTGCGACGAGACTCTTCTTCGGTATTCACCTGCTGCTGTGCAGGATCTTCGACTTTCACTGGAGCCGGAGTTTCGCCACATCCCGTCAGGCCAGCCGCCAGCAGTAATGTGCTGAGCAGTCCAGGAACATGCCGGAATCGAAGAGCAGAACGGCTGGAGTCCGCCAGCAGGAGATGACTCAGAAACAAGGAACACCTCGAAATATTCAGGACAACGACAGGACCGTCACAATTGCAGGAATATCGCACAATCCAGGTTCAGATTGCAGCCGCATTAGTTCTCAAACGCCAGCACCGTTTCGCGAAGAATTGTCAACTGTCTTAACATGGCTTCCAAACGATCGAGCACAACCATGTTCGGACCATCACTGAGTCCCTTGTCCGGATCCGGGTGAGTTTCCATAAATACCGCATCGCAACCGACGGCCACCGCAGCACGAGACAGAACTGAAACCATCTCACGCTGACCACCCGTCGTGGCTCCTCCGGGTAACTGGACACTGTGAGTCGCATCATAGACCACCGGCACTCCGAAGGATTTCATGATGGGCACGCAGCGAAAATCATTCACAAGGCGACCGTAACCAAAGGTTGAACCGCGTTCAGACAACATCACACTGTTTAGACCACGCGCTCGGCACTTCTTTACGGCGTGAATCGTGTCTTCGGGGGCAACAAACTGCGGTTTCTTGACGTTAACGCAGATATTTCTGGCCACGGCGGCATCTGCGGCCGCCACAATCAGGTCGGTTTGCCGGGCCAGAAAGGCGGGAATCTGCAGGATTGAGCAAACTTCAGCACACGGAGCCGCCTGCGCCGCCTCATGAATGTCTGTAGTCGTCGGCAGCCCGGTTTTCTGGCGAACCAGTTCCAGCATTCGGAGTCCTTCTTCCAGGCCCGGGCCGCGATAACTGTCGACGCTGGTGCGGTTGGCTTTGTCAAAACTGGATTTGAAGACGATCTGAAGATTCAGGCGATCACGCATTTCGGCCAGTCTTCCGGCGACCTGCAGAACCAGATCTTCGGACTCCATGACGCAGGGACCAAGAATAAACAGTAACGGCTGACCGTCACCAACCTTGTAGTTTTCGATGGAAACAAGATTCTTGGTCACAAAATCGCCTTCCGGGGTGGCAGCTCAGGTGACGCTGGCACGAAAGGCCCTTTTGCGTCGAATTTAAGCAGTGTACCGAGTCCACGAAATCCGCATAATCGATCTGTTGTCTCTTTTTCATTTGCGACTACAAGCGATCAAACGGTCGAATCGACTTGCGAAATGGCACTTCATGGCTAAACTTCGCCTCCCGCGGCCGGTTTTCGAATCGAGCTGCGGTCATGGTTCGGCTTCATGTCGTCCATGAGCACGGATTGAATCCGAGCACTCGTAGCTCAATTGGATAGAGCATCGGTCTACGGAACCGAAGGTTAATGGTTCGAACCCATTCGAGTGCATTTTTCTGCCATGATGGCGGCGACAGTTACATTCGTTCTCGATGACGAACGGGGGTGGGTCGTGGCTGAGAGTGTTTCAACGGCTTGCCCGTACTGTGATGCGAAGCTCAAGTTTAAGCCAGAAAAATTGGGCGGCATCGCCCACTGCCCAAGTTGCCAGCGTCTCATTTGCCTAGCTCCAGAACTTTCCCTTCCTGCGAATCCCTCTGAGCGACCGTCGGGAAATTCTGATCTGCTTGCCACAGAGCAGCAGAAGGTACTGGCTCGTTCGCTCGGTTGTCAGTTTCATGATTCGATTACTCGGTGTGAAATCAGTGAACTGATCGAGATCGCCGAAGAGAATCAGCGGGCCGCACAATGGTCTGCGATCCAGCCGAAGCAGCATCGCGATGAAGCTTCCGGGACTCAAGCTTCCGCCAATTTCTCTGGCAAAGAGGCTGCCGAAGATCCGCGAATTTCTCAGGCAACGCCTCGTCAGATTGTCGACAGCCTCGATGATCGCGGCAAGTGTGCTGTGCTGATCACGGTTCCGATCGATCGGATTAAGTCCTTCAACGATATGGGTGGACTCCCGTTTGCGATCGCCTCCAGCGAAGCCATGTCCAGCGAAGATACAGCTCATTTTCTAATGAGTGTTGCTGTCCACCTCTACAAGCATCTGGGTTTACAGCCGACGGCGAATTGAATCGCGAGTTCCCATAACCTTGCACCTGGGCTGCACCGACCCGTTTTCAGTTCGTTCAATGAACGCCGTCGTCTGGATGGCCGCGTCATTCACAAGCTATGAAGCTGGATTCTCCCACGAATCGACGAACGGCAAGCGTCAGGATGAGACGCCACCGACAGATGGCATCGCATGATGTTTCGGTCCGCGTCTCCTGTTCAAAACCGGACTCGTTGCATACCGTAACCAGAAGTTAATCCGCGCGGCAGGAGGCCGTCGGCTTTAGTACTCCCACTATTCGCTGAATGAGATCACGCCTTATGACGATCGGCTCACTCTTTCCATCCCGCGTTTCGATGCTTCTGACGCTGGCGACTTTGCTCTCCGTCGAGACGCTGTTTGTTATTCCTGCAAATGCTCAGGATCATCCGGATCGAATCGCGAAACCTGACGTACCTCAAGGAAAAGTCACCTCGGGACAATTTTCCGAGAGCCAGATCTTTCCAGGCACTCGCCGAGAATACAGCGTTTATGTTCCTGCTCAATATCGTGAAGATCAACCCGCCAATCTGATGGTGTTCATGGACGGAGCGGGCTATTCCAAACTGGATGGTGCGTTTCGAGCCCCCATCGTGTTCGACAATCTGATTCATCAAAAGGCGATGCCGGTAACCATCGCCGTGTTCGTCAACCCAGGTACGATTACCGCCACCAAACCCGGCGCGGCGGATCGCAGTAATCGTTCGTTTGAATACGACTCCATGGGCGATCGTTATTCAAAGTTTCTGATCGATGAGTTTCTGCCGGTCGCGTTAAAGGGATTAAATGTCTCACAGGATCCTGCCAATCGAGCGGTCAGTGGGATTTCATCGGGAGCCATCTGTGCCTTCACCGTCGCATGGGAACGTCCGGATCAGTTCGGCAAAGTCCTGAGTCATATCGGCAGCTACACGAACATTCGCGGTGGCTGGGCTTATCCCGGACTGGTACGCAAAACGAAAGACAAACCGAAAGCAATCAAGGTTTATCTGCAGGAGGGCAAGGACGATGTCAACAACCTGCATGGCAGCTGGCCGCTCGGAAATCAGGATCTGGCCGCCGCTTTGCAGTTCGCTGGCTATCAGTACAAGCTGGTGATGACGGAAGGCGGACACAGTGGCAAATGGGCTGGCGAAATCCTGCCGGATGCTCTGCGCTGGCTGTGGGCGACCGACGCCGAATCAACCAGCATTCCAATTGTCGAAACGAAACCAGAGTGGACACCGCATCCCGATGCCGTCGTCAATGAAGCAGTTCCTCAGGGAAAAGTCGAAGAGATGACTCCGTGGGAATCCAAAGTCTTCGAAGGGACGACTCGCAAATGGGCCATCTATGTGCCGGCTCAGTACCAAAAAGAACAGCCAGCCGCTCTGATGATTTTTCAGGATGGCGAAGGTATGCGAAACGTCAAAGGACGCTGGCGGGTTCCCGTGGTCTTTGACAACCTGATCGCTCGTGGTGACATGCCTCCGACGATTGCGGTGTTCATCAATCCGGGGCACGATAAATCAAAACCGATGAAGGATAACAAGGCTTCGAATCGCAGTTTCGAATACGACGGTCTCGGCGATCGCTACGCACGATTCCTCCTGGAGGAGATCATTCCGGAAGTCAAAAAGCAGTACAACATTTCGGATGATCCCGACATGCGAGCCATCGGCGGTTCCAGCTCCGGGGCGATCTGTGCGTTCACTGTGGCGTGGGAACGGACTGATGCGTTCCGCAAGGTTTACTCCAGCGTCGGCAGCTTTACGAATCTGCGAGGCGGCAATGTCTATCCTTCGCTGGTGCGAAAGACAGAACCAAAGCCGATTCGCGTTTACATGGCGGATACCAGCGGAGACATCGACAATCCGTTTGGAAGCTGGCCATGGTCTAATCAGCTGATGGCGTCTGCTCTGAAATATATGGGTTATGACGTTCGCTTTGACTGGGCCGAAGGGTACGCTCACAACGCGGACTTTGGCGGTGCTCATTTTCCGGATGCGATGAAATGGCTGTGGCGAAAAGAGAAGCATCAGCCTGTGCTCGATACCAAAGGCGATCTGGGCGGTGACCTGACGCTGCTCAAACTGTTGATCCCGGATCAGTCGTGGGAAGTCGTGGCGGAAGGGCTGGGTTTTGCAGACGCGTTGTGTACCGATGCCGAGGGTAATCTGTATTTCTGTGATATGAAGGCACCCGCGATCTATCGCATCAGTGCGGCCGATGGCACTCGAACCGAGATCGCCAAAGAATCCGTCAGCGGTCTGGAGTTTGGTCCGGACGGTTTACTTTACGCCTGCCAGGGTTCTCAGAAACGCATCATTTCGATCGATCTGAAGTCCGGCGAAGTTAAGGCCATTGCCAGCAATGTGGCTCCGAATGATCTGGCCATTACCAGCGATGGTTTTCTGTTCTTTACAGAAACTGGTGCTCAGCAGGTGACTCGGATCAATCTGAAATCCGGTGAAGTGTCGGCCGCTGATGTTGGGATCAGTCGACCGAATGGCATCGCCGTGTCTAACGACGGTGGGACGTTGTCCGTGTCAGATTACGGTGGCGAGTTCACATGGACATTCCGGATCAATGCTGACGGATCGCTGGATGCCAAAATGCCGACGATGCCGATGCGACTTGCGATTGATCCGAAGGGCGAGTTCCGTTTCAACGAAGCTCCGCCTTATGTAACTGCATCAAAGGGAGACGGGATGTCGGTCGATAGCATCGGTCGGTGGTACGTCACGAGTTCCCTCGGTGTGCAGATCTTCGACCCGACCGGACGGCCATGCGGAGTTCTCCCGACAGTTGATCCAACTCAGCCACTGACGACCTGCATTCTTGCTGGATCTGACTTCAATACGTTGTATGTCGCCAACGGGACGAAGGTGTATAAGCGGAAGCTGACGGTGAAGTGAAATCGGCAGCGTTGACGCATTGATTGATCATTGTGAGCAGGACGGCGCTACCCGCCGGTGTTGGAGTTTATTTGTGCCGACAGTCACCGGTGGCTAGCGCCATTCCGCTCACTTCTGTTTTCGAACGAAAGCGGTAGGGCGCGAGCCCTCCGGTTTTCGTAAGGTATTTGAGTTTCATCACCGGACAGCCCTCGCTGCTCCGCTTCAAAACACAGAGACTCCAGATGTCGAGCCAAATCCGCAGAATCCTCTGCGTAGGCCTCAAAATCGCCGAAAACATGTCGAAACAACTATTGTCTGGACGCCTGTGCGGTTTGTGTCTACGATAGGGCGGATTTATCGCGACTTCACCCCACCGTGTTTGCCCGGAAATCGCGATGGCCTCAACTGAATTTCTGCGATCGATCCATTTGGGAATTTTTTGGTGAGCAACGTTCCTAACCTTTCGACGAACAAACACCTGGCAAATCCGGGGCAGGTGACGTTCGTTTATGTTTTGCTGTTTGTCGCCGCCATTCTGATCTTCTTCCTAATCCGGTTCTTCGGAGAAGGATTGACCAGTCCGCCCGTCGCAGAAACGGCTGCAGCGACCTCCGCTGCGGCATCGGCTGCGCCGTCGAAGGCCTCGCATTTACTTCCTCAGGTGTTGGTCGCATTGATCACGATCATCACCACCGCACGAATTCTCGGAGCGATCTGTCTTCGCTTAGGTCAGCCGCGAGTGATCGGCGAAGTCTGTGCCGGGATCGCTCTTGGGCCTTCGTTGCTGGGCCGAGTAGCCCCCGACGTCATGGCTTCATTGTTTCCGACTTCTGTCTCACCGGTACTCGGGATTCTGGCGCAGATTGGCGTGATCCTGTATATGTTCCTGATCGGTCTGGAACTGAACTCAGGGTTGCTGAAGTCGAAAGCTCACGTGACCGTTGCGATCTCGCACGCCAGCATCGTCGCTCCATTTCTGCTGGGATCATTCCTCGCGCTGTTTGTCTTTGAAAAGTACGCTCCGGCCGGCGTTTCGTTCACCAGCTTCGCACTCTTTCTCGGTGTCGCGATGTCGATTACCGCCTTTCCCGTGCTGGCTCGTATTCTGACAGATCTACAGCTGAACCAAACAGAACTGGGGGTGATCGCGCTCAGTTGTGCCGCGGCGGATGATGTCACGGCGTGGTGTCTGCTGGCGTTTGTTGTCGGTGTGACTCAGGCGGACCTCTACGGAGCCATCGTGACCATCGTACTGACCGGTGCCTACATCGGACTGATGTTTGGTGTGTCACGTCCAGTGCTCAATCGACTGCTTCCGGATTCGAAAGAATCTGAACTTCCCGTTGGCGTCACGGCCTGGGTTTTGATCGCGGTTTTGGCATCAGCACTGATCACGGAAGCGATAGGCATCCATGCCATTTTTGGTGCGTTTCTATTGGGAGCTGTCATTCCTCACGACAGCCTGTTGGCTCGATCATTTCGCAACAAGTTGGAGGATGTCGTTTCAATTCTGCTGCTGCCAGCGTTCTTCGCTTACACGGGGACTCGAACACAAATCGGACTGTTATCGGAATGGCCGGACTGGTGGTTCTGTCTGCTGATCATTCTTGTGGCCACGCTCGGAAAATTCGGCGGCACATTCGTAGCGTCAAAGTTCACAGGCCTGGATTCACGCACCTCCGCTTCGCTGGGCATTCTGATGAACACACGCGGATTGATGGAACTCATTGTTCTTAATATCGGTTTGGATCTGGGAGTAATCTCGCCAACGTTGTTTGCGATGATGGTCCTGATGGCCCTGGCGACGACCATTGCCACGACTCCAATTCTGCGACGACTGCTGCCTCAGACGTCGCCAGTTGCTGAACCGTCATCCGTTTGTTCCTGACACCTTTTTGTGCCCTCCAATCAATTGGCTGGAGTGATTCTAAGCGGTTTTGAATTCAAGTGCATGGCACCTATTTCCTTCGCCTCATTTCGCGCAGACCATGGTTCTTGAGTGATTCTGCAAAGTCAACATCATCAACTGTTGATGAACGCCATTTTGGTGGATATTCAAATCGCCTTTTCAACAGTATGTCGACCTCTTTGACTTCATTTCCTCGCTGCAGTGAAAGTTGGATAGTCTTTCCTTCCTGCGCCTTAATTTCACAAAGTAGATCCCTGGTCAGCTCAGAAGGCATCTTACCATCGAGTCTCAAGACTTCATCGCCATTTTTTACGCCAGCGATGGCACCAGGGGATTCATCCTCCACATTCAACACAACCAGTGATGCTGTTGATCGAAACACTATCCTTAAACCACTTGCGTCTACCGGAAAGGGTGTGGTATCCAAATCTATAGCGTCGCCGATGAAACAGCATTTATTGGGGAAATCGAAGGCAAGTTCGAATCGTGATAGCAAAGGGATACCGATCTGATTCACATCTCCCACCATCGCAAAAACGTCTGGGAATTTCGTTCCCAAGAAGCTGATTTCTTTAATAACGATAGCGCGATTCATACGAGCTCCAGATCCATCGGATGTTTGAAGACGGCCCGCTTCAACTGCTTGCCCTGAGCGAACTAAAATATCCGCTAGCTTATTATCGATGTCTAAGCATCCGTTGTTTCCAGTGTCCACCTTGAAATCCCGATTGCCCACCACAGGGAGCGTTAACGGGAGGACCGGACAAGACAAGTGGAAATCCAGAGGGACCCTTTTGTAGCCTTTCGTTGACTCCGGTAATGATTTCGAAAACACAGGCTCAACACCGCCGAATATCAAGACGCGTGACGCAAGCAGGTCCATTCCGATAACTCCTCGCATTTCCGTCCCCACGATGGCTTGTATGGATTCAAGATCCAGTTCTACCACAGTCGTTTGGATTGCTGGAAAACCTTCGAACCCGACTTTGACATTCTCAAATGCTTTGACCGTTTTAACCGCAGACGGCAATCTTGCTTTCAAAAGCTTACTGCTGTTGGACGTAAATCGGCGCGATAGAGTGGGGTCAACGACTGTAACAGTTGAGCCCGTGTCCAAAATGCAGCGAGTCTTGACGCCGTCGATAATGCCATCGGTCAGAATCAGCCCTAATTGTTCATACCCCGGAGGGGCGGCTATGGCGGAGCATGCTGCCGTATTTGTCGACGTGGAAACTCCAATCATCGTGAGGACAAACACGGCAGAAAAGATTACGGTACAGAATGACGTCATCCTGGTTTTTGGTTCCATGATTCGAAGGCTGTGGGCCGACGGTGGCGTTGATGTGCAGTCCATATGGCGATTCAGACTAGGCTTCTCTCAAAACAAGCGAGCAATTTCAGCAGCAGCCCGAGTCTTCCGTCCTCGTAATGGATGGCCCCGGAAGTCTCATCTACTGTTTTGATTTGATCACGCGGAGAGCCTCCTTTGCCCACAACGTAACATGATGATCCGAGTCTTTTGCAGCTGCCTCCAGGGCAGTCGTCGCTGTCGTAGATGGCAAATCGATTCTCGCTAAAGCATAGGCTGCATTTCTGCGGACAGCAATGCTGTCATCGCTGAGCAATTTCTGCAATTCCGGCTCGCAGACCTGAGCGTGTGGTCCAATATCACCGATCGCGTTGGCAGCGAATGCTCGAGTTCCCTTACTGTCCGAGTTCAGCAGAACTCGTAATGGATCAACAGCATCGCCAAGTTCGATCTTCGAAAGGGCCGAGGCGATCGCGGCGCAGAATTTACAGTATTCGCCGTCGTCCCAATTGGCTTTCTGATCAGCATACTGTTTTCCGGCGGCGATCAATGTGGGGACGGCATCGTTTCCTGCGCTCCCCATGACCCCAAAAGCTTTAATGGCTGCCAAAGCTACCGCCGGATCCGGATCATGAATGAGTTCCCCGAGCTTTACCAAAGCTTTGGGACCAATCTTGCCCAAAGCCCAGGTAGCTCCCTCGCGCAAAGTGAGATCTTTTGACTTGAGTAAAGCTTTGAGCGCATCGATTGCTCCGTTTGCCTGCGGACCAAGCTCCGCGAGGGCGAAGACACAATCAAACTGTACATTGCGGTCAACGTCTTCCAGGGCGTTCACCAGTGGCAAGACCCAAACGTCAGGATCAAGGTGGTAGAATCCTGCGGCGAATGCTGCCTCTCGGCGTTTTTCGGGCGACTCAGCTTTCAAGTCTTCGATCGTCGGCTCTTGCAGAGTTGTCATCCATTTGGCTCGGGCAAGGGACTTCGTCGTGACAACCAATCGTTTGTTGTTATCGACGAAATACGCCAGGCCACCAGCATCAAGCACAAAACGAAGCGAAGACCGACGGCTGACACCTCCAGCATGAAAGGGAGACTCAGGAAGGGCCATGTTGTCCAGGTTGATTCCATTGTTGGCGAGCGCCGGCTCATCGACGATTGTCGGAATACTCCACAGGAAGTCCGTTGGTAATGCGAATACAAACGCTGCGTAACTTGCACCGTGGCCCATAGCATTCAGGTTACTGACTACCTGTAGCTGTTCGTTCACGTTTTTCGATTCGACTGGAGAAACCTCCTGACACACAGCGAGAGAAAAAATGGCAAGCACTGCGCAATTCAAAATGAACATCACAAATTCTTTCTACATGACTGCGACACTTTCTCTTTCGCACGCTACGGATAAAGCCAATGATATCAGAGAACTCTGTTGACCCGCAGCCACCATTCTTTTTTCGTCAAGAAGGCTGCGATTCCACACGGCCTCGGGCGTGTTTCAAAAGTACGGTCGATGAGAGATGGAAGTCGTCTCATTCATTCCTCTATCCTGAACCAAGGTACGACTGGGCATGATCGGGCAGCAGACGCTTCATGACGATGCGGCCGTCGGTGTTGAGGATCGTGATGACGCTCAGTATTCCGCCGCAGTCTTTGCAGCGGATGCGTGCTTCTTGGCGACTCGGTTGTGGTCCCACTCCTCTGCCGAGGCCGTGAGGCCCCGGCGCGCGATCGATAAGACCCAAAAGGCCCGGAGGGTCGACACATCTTTGCGGTTGAAGAACGCTTATGAGTACACATCAGCAACTCCTGTATCACATTGTCTTCCGCACAAAGAATCGCCAGCGATGGTTGACCGATGGATTTCGCGACGAGGTATTCGCTTACATGACCGGTATTGCAAAGAATCAGAGAGGGTTCGCAATTCGAGTGGGTGGATTCTATGACCATGTGCATTTGCTTGTTCGCATCCCAGTGAAGTTGCCTGTCTCTGATTTCGTGGGAACACTGAAAAGCAATTCCAGTAAGCACTTTAATGACACAAGCGGACTGCTTCGAAAGTTTGGATGGCAGGACGGATTCGGTGCGTTTACCGTGAGTGTCTCACAGAAGAACAGGGTGGTCGAGTATATTGCGAATCAGATAGCGCATCATGCCGGCCACTCGTTTGAAGATGAGTATTTGCACCTTTTGAAGAAGCACGAAGTGGAATACGACCCACGATATGTTTGGGATTGAGTGTCGACCCTCCGGGCCTCTGGATCAACAATCATTCGGTTCCGGGGCCTGACGCCCCCGGCAGAGGATATTTCAACCCTCCGGGCCTGAATGGCAGGTAGGCTGCGGCGAAAGCTTCTTGTGCCTGGGGCACACTCCCACTTCGTGGAAGTGCACCCTGCGTCTACCGATCCCCGCACAGCATCCGAATACCATCCGCACGTTTGGCAATTTCAGTCGAGCTTAGTACTTTCGTCATCGGTCGAAGTTGCACTGGCATGCATCTTTGCGAGGTGCCCTTCCAGCGACTGCAGCAGTCCATCAATCGTCAGCTCCTGGATCTCGTGTGGAGGGTTCCACGGGAACCATCGAAACCCATGATGCTCTGTCAGCCTGATTTTGACCGGGTGCTTTAGCCAGGCCAAAAACACATACAGCGTTTTCTCAATCGAGCCTTCTCCGCCGTATCGCTTCTCGTTCACGAGGTAGCGATTCTCGAAACGGAAGCCCGGATCAACGTCGATGTCCTGTTCCGTTATTCCGGTTTCCTCAGTCAGTTCCCGCAAAGCGCACTGCAGTTCAGTTTCTCCTTCATCGACGTGTCCCTTTGGCAGGTCCCATCGGTGCGGATGCTTCATAAGCAGAAAGGATTCGATTGGCTTGCCGCGTACGATGAGAAATCCACATGAAATCGGTTTTTTCATATTACGCAGTCCTCCGTGATTTGTCGGCGGCCGCAGCAAACCGACACGCAGCCAACCCACGGTATGATGCAGTCCTAGGATCATTTTCACAATCGAAAAACTTTCCTCATCTCCACGTATCCACTTCTTTTCAGAAGCTCGCTGGCGGTGGGTTTTGATCTAATCCTGGCCCGCAGCCTCAGTGAGGGATTGTTGTTGAAAACGCAGCAACTTTTATCCCTCACTGACGTTTCAGGTTGTGAAAACTCATTAAATTAACAAGCCGCTGGCATCGGGCTCGTATTGCGATAAAAAACACCCTCAAAACAACTCCGATTAATGACAGGAATTCAATATGAGCACAGGGTTTGGAATTGTTGGCACGGGCATGATCGCTCACTTTCATGCGAAGGCGATTCAGGCCATGCCCGGCGGGCAGGTCGTTGCGTGCTTCAATCAGAATGTCGACAAGGCCAAAGCTTTCGCGGCTGAGTACGGATGCAAAGCCTACTCAACGCTGGACGAGCTGCTGGCCGATGCCAACGTGGGGATTGTCACTATTTGCACTCCCAGTGGTGCTCATCGAGATCCTGCGATTGCTGCAGCGAAGGCCGGAAAACATATGGTCGTGGAGAAGCCGCTTGAGATTACTCTGGAACGTTGCGATGACATTATCAAAGCATGCAAACAATATGGCGTGAAGCTCTGCACAATTTTCCCGTCACGCTTCAGCCCGGCAAACCTGGCATTGAAAGCGGCCATCGACCAGGGACGCTTCGGACGAATCACGCTTGGCGATACGTATGTCAAATGGTGGAGAACTCAGGAATATTACGACGGCGGCGGCTGGCGCGGCACGTGGGCTTTGGACGGTGGCGGAGCCTACATGAATCAGGCGATTCACAACGTGGATCTTTTGTGCTGGCTGATGGGCGATGTGGCGGAGATCGCGGGGTTCACCGGAACTCTCGCTCATGAACGCATCGAAGTCGAAGACGTAGGAGTCGCCTGTCTGAAGTTTGCCAACGGAGCCATCGGCGTGATGGAAGCCACCACAGCCGCCTGGCCAGGTCTGTTGAAGAAGACCGAGATTCATGGCAGCCGCGGCACGGTCATCGTCGAACAGGACTCAATTCTGCGTTGGGAATTTGCAGATGAGAAACCAGAAGACGCCGAGATCAGGGCTAAGCTCGGTGCTGGTTCAGCAACCTCCGGCGGTGCATCAGATCCGAAGGCAATTTCGTTCGTTGGTCATCAACTGCAGCTTGAAGATTTTGTTGATGCGATCAAAACCGGGCGACAACCTCGAGTTGACGGCGCGGAGGGACGCAAAAGCGTTGAGATCATCCTTGCGATCTATGAAGCGTCGCGAACCGGTCAGAGTCAGAAACTGCCGCGATAAATGCTGCGGATCGACGCTCAGAGCGAATTTGCTCTGAGCGCCGTTTGAAGGGATTCTTGTTCAGTGAACGGACTCATCGGAATCGGAGAACTCGCCGGACTAACAGCCGCCGCATTATGGGCGTGCTCCAGTTTGTTTTATGGCCGAACGAAACTGTCTGCGTGGCAGATCAACTTTGGCAAGAACTTTCTGGCATCAATCATTCTATGCGTGCATCTGGCCGTTGTCACAGGTCTGGCCGGGCGATCGATGTTTGAAGCGGATCGCAACACGTGGCTGCTGCTCATCGTCAGCAGCGTCATTGGAATTCTGATCGGCGACACGTTCTATTTTCGCAGCCTGCAAATCCTGGGGCCTCGCCGCGCACTCATCGTGTCGATGACATCGCCTCTGTTCGGAGCCATCATCGGCTGGAGTGTGTTGCAGGAATCGCTGTCGCTTCTCAGCATTTCCGGGATCCTGCTGACGTTGTTCGGCATTGCGATTGTTGTCACTGAACGAGGCGCAGCGGCCGAAACGCCCGGACATTTTCCGGCGTCGATGTCTCGTGGCGTTGCGATGGGACTGCTGGCGTCTTTGTGCAATGCGTGCGGCGGAACCTTCAGTCGTCTGGGGACGTTCGGCAGTGAGAAGCTTTCCGCGGGAGGATGCGATCCGCTCGAAGCGACTGTGATTCGGGTTTGTGTGGCTTCGGCCAGTTGCATTGCCATTGCGATTATCACGAGGCAACTGGTTAGTACGGCTCGCAAATCATTTGATCCAACCGCACTGAAGTCTTATCTGCCCGCCGTGATCTGCGGCCCCTGGCTGGGGATCTGGATGAGTCAGATTGCGTACAAGAATTCCTATCTGGCAATCGTTCTGACACTGACGTGCACGACGCCGCTGTTCGTGATGCCGATGCTACGAATCGCCTACGGCTATCAGATTACAGTCCGAGCGATCATCGGCACTCTGGTCGCATTGACAGGTGTGTATCTGACGGTTGCGTGAAGGTCCCTGCTATTCAGGCAGGCCTTCATTGAGCGGCTGCAGATCCTTTGGGATGAAGAAGCCGTCTTTGCGAATCAACTCTCCGTCGAACCAGATTTCACCGCCGCCATAGTCCGCTCGCTGAATCAGAACAAGGTCCCAGTGAACTCGACTGCGATTGCCGTTGTCGGCTTCTTCGTAAGCATTGCCCGGAGTGAAGTGAAAAGAGCCACCGATCTTTTCATCGAATAATGTATCCAGCATCGGATGCAGAATGCGATTATTCGTCCCGAAAGACCATTCGCCGATGTAACGAGCACCCTCATCGGAATCGAGCACCTGGTTCAGCCGTTCCGGAGCATTTCGACACGTGGCGTTGATGATCTTGCCATCCTTCAGTTCAAAGCGAATCCCGTCGAACACGGTTCCCTGATAGCGAGATGACGTGTTAAACAGGATCGTTCCATTGACGCTGTTTCGGACGGGTGCCGTGAAGCATTCGCCGTCAGGAATATTGGATTCGCCAGCACACGGAATGACCGGAATATCCTTAATCGAAAAGCGAAGATCGGTTCCCGGAGCCGTGATATGGACCTGATCGGCCGCTTCCATGCGAGCTTTCAACGGCAACAG
>CANHVD010000042.1 GCA_947463775.1 Planctomycetaceae bacterium
ACTCTGGATGGAATGAGGCGACTGAATGAGCTGAGTTATCAACAACTGGGCGATCCGGAGATCAATACTCGAATCCAACAATACGAGTTAGCGTTCAGAATGCAGTCGAGTGTTCCCGAACTGACCGATCTGGCGTCAGAGCCGGAGTCCACATTTGAACTCTACGGCGAGGCATCAAAGAAGGGCGGCACTCTGGCTAACACGATGTTGCTGGCTCGAAGAATGGTCGAACGCGGCGTGCGATTTGTGCAGATTTATCACAACAACTGGGACACTCATGCCAATGCGGCCGGACGTCTTCCCGATCAATGCCGAGATCTTGATCAGGCCACTTACGGTCTGATTACAGATCTCAAGCAACGCGGCTTGTTTGACGACACGATTATTATCTGGGGTGGCGAGTTCGGTCGAACGATCTATTCTCAGGGAGGATTGTCCAGAGAGAATTATGGTCGTGACCACCATCCTCGCTGCTTTACAATGTGGATGGCCGGTGGCGGATTCAAGGGTGGCACGATTTACGGAGAGACGGACGACTTCAGTTACAACATCGTCCGCGATCCGGTTCATATTCGTGACTTCCATGCCACTGTGCTGAACCAGATCGGCTATGACCACCAGCGATTGACGTTCAAGTATCAGGGACTCGATCAGAGACTGACGGGTGTGTTGCCGGCGAAAGTGATTCAGGAGTTGATTACCTGAGTGTCAGCGCTGCTTTTCACTCAATGGCACATCACGAAATTCGGTATGGCAGGTCACGCAATTCTTCGCGATCCGTTCAAACGACGCGGGGAGCGAATCGGGAACCGGCAACGCTGCTCCGGATTCGCTCCAACTCATCAACGCGGCTTCAAGATCGGCAGCGGCGGATTCTGATTCACGGAGCATGTTCCGAAAGCCTTCGGGCTCTTTGGCAACGCTTTCGGTTCTCAGCAGTTCTGAAAAATGGTCTTTCAGCAACAGAACTTCCTGAACTGGATGAAGATCGGGGCGAGTCAACGGTGACTTCCATCCGGCGGCCGCTGCTGTCTTAACCGAGTCGAAAGTCTTCTCCAAATGTACCATCGACTCAGCCATCGGAGTCAGCTCTGCCGATTCGGGAAAGTCGCATTTCAGGGCGTCAAGAAACGCGTCGTCCACTTTCTGAGCCGACTCTGCGGATTCATAGAGTCCTCGATAATTGGGATTGGTTCCTGCGAGATTAAGAATTACCGACGACATTGAAGGATCGATAAGCCCTGCCGTCACGCAGGCTACAGCTGCGGCCGCCGGGCTACGATGTTTGCCATGATGGCAGTGAATGTAAATCGGGCCTTCAAAATCTCGCACCGCCTTCGCCAGTTCTTTGCCGCGTTGCTCGGGAATGCCATCGTAAGAATGAGGCAAGTGAACGTATTTCAGACCATGTCTTTTGGCGAGTTCCAGATCAGGCTTAGCACCATCCACGCTGATGATTGTCTTGATCCCGAGGTTCTGTAATTCCTGAAAAGCGTCTTCGCCATCTGGCTGTCCGCCGGAGATTACTTTTCCGTGAATCTGAATAGCATTGGGAAGATGAGCGGAATTCAGTCTGCGAGGCAGGGCCAGTTTCTCAGCCTGTTGAGTTCCCTTAACGGGCTCTACCGGCTGTTCTAATCTGTCTGTCTCGCAGACGATTTCGATTTCGGACTCTTTGGATGAAACATCCGCGGCTGACTCAGAGCTTAACTTACGACCATCCGCGCAGCCCATCAACAGTAAGCTGACGATCACAAATTTGCACACAGTAAAAGGCATCGTGTTCATCTTCGTCACATTTCTTGGGCAGACGGAGTCATGTCCAATACCATTCGCTTTTTGCGACATGTTAGTCGAATTCATCAGGACAACGATCTTTCGAGATGCTCCGTCTCAAAATCTGCGGATTTCACAAGGAGATCAGGGCTTTCTGAGCCAACGTGGGAAGGTCCTGTCCACAATCTTCGAAGTCGCACAGGCCTGTCACCCGCTATGGAAGGATGTCTGGGAGACGTAATTTTCGAGAAGCCATCAAATCAGAAATATGGATGAGCCTCTAAAGGCCTGATTTTGTCTCAGAGGTTAGTGCAGTTCTCAGTAATCCTGGATTTTGACCGAACGACTGCAAAAGGAGAACGTCCGAGCGCACTGGGGCCAACGCATGGCAACGGATATCTGCCGTTCTGGTCTGCCCCCGCCTTTGAAAAAGGGCGAGAACCTCTGACGCTGAAGAAAGTCGGCGAAAAGCTGGCTGGAAAAGCGCGAGGGTAAAGGGACAGTTTCTCGGCCGCGTTGGCTTTATGATTTCTCCGCTGCCAGCACTGAGGTAAACTGGTGGTCAGACCGGCTCTGCCTGTCGCCCCGTCCCGTCGGCAATTCTGCAGTTCAAGAGATCTTCCATGCATCCCGATAAAGTTGGACCATATCTGATTGATCGCAAGATCGGCGCTGGAGGCATGGGCAACGTCTATCATGGCGTACACGAATTGACGCAGCAGGAAGCCGCTATCAAAGTGTTGCCCGTGGCCATGGCTCGCGAAGATGGCTTCGTGCAACGATTCTCCCGCGAGATCGACGCTTTAAGGCAGCTTTCCAATCGACACATCGTGCAGTTGTTTCAGGATGGTGAGACAACGGATGGCACGTTTTACTATGCCATGGAGTTTGTCGACGGGCACACTTTGACGGCCGAGATTACGAATCGCAAGAAGCTGCCGTGGAAAGAGGTCATTGAGTATTCGATGCAGATTGCAGCCGCGCTGAAGGCTGCTCACGATGCGGGAATCGTGCACCGTGACCTGAAGCCAAGCAACCTGATGTTGACGAACGATCGTGTCATCAAATTGACCGACTTTGGAGTCGCCAGTTTATTTGCTTCCGCTCGACTGACTCGCACAGGAGGCGTTGTTGGCACGGCCGAATACATGTCACCGGAACAAGCACGGGGGCAAAAAGCCAGTCGGCGCAGTGACCTGTATTCGCTGGGTGCTGTTATGTATGTCATGCTGACCGGACGCCCTCCGTTCACCGGCGCCAGCGCGAATGACATTCTGCAGAAGCACCAATTCGGCCAGTTTGATAAGCCCAGTCGCTATGTGGCCGATCTTCCGCGTCTGGTTGAAGAACTGGTGTGTCAGCTCCTTGAGAAGGATCCTGCCAAAAGGCTGCCGGATGCTTTAGTCGTGATGAAGCGACTGGAACAGATCAAACTGCGTCTGGAGATGATGGAGCAGCATCTGGAGTCGGAAACCGTCGAGCGGCCTGGACCTGGCACGACGATCAGGTCAGAAAACGAATCCGCCGAGTGGGACGTGCATCATCCCGGCCCGGCAACAATGGTGCGAAACATGATCCGGGACGATGTGACCTCGTCACTGGTTAAGTCACCGGTCGCAAAATTCTTCGATAACATTTTTGTGCTCATCACTCTACTGGCCCTGATCATTGTCTTCGGGATCTGGATGAACCGCCGCAGCGTGGCTGATCCGGGCGAACAGCTTGCGAAGGCTCGCGAATTGCTGGCCAGAGAACCCAGTCCCGTCTGGCTGCGTGCACGGGATGAATTTCTACAGCCGCTGCTGGACACAAATGCCCTGCCCAATTCCAAAGAAGAGATTGATGCGCTCATTCTGAAAGCCAATCAATTTGATTTCTGTCGATCTTTGCGAGCAGATCCGGAAAGCAGCAAGGATGAAGCTTCTGAGCTGCAACGTCTGATTCGACGAACCTTTGAGACATTCAGTAATGGTGATCCGGTCGCCGCACGTGAGCAGTTGCAGGCTGTTCGCGAACTTGCCGCGCAGGATTCTCGAAACGAATACTTGTCACAGTTTCTGGTGGAGACGCAGCAGAAGTGGGACAAAGAACCTTTGACAGTGGGCCGCAAGGCACTGTTGGAACGAATTCTGATTGAAGCAGAAGCGATGGCAAAATCCGGTGACCCGGCGAGTGTCGACAGGGCAGTCAAGACTCTGACCGCCGCACGTCAAATTTACTCCAACGACCGAGCTGTGACAGAGGAGTCCGGACGGATTGACGTGTTGCTGAAGCAGCTGCAGCCGACGCCATAGTGTGAAAATCATTTGATCAGCAATCCATTGCGATCGGTTTTGTGCATAAGTCCGCTGATCCTCCCCGGACAGCTCCAGCAATGTGGAAAAACGACCAGACCCGATTGAATCCGGTTCGCGTCCAAGTCACATTGTGATGGTTGCAGAATGTATGGTTCGGGTGAAATGCGTTGGATTGTTCTCCGCAGGCTTATTTTTCAGCCCGAAACTGATCGACTCATTTGAAACTCGGACTCAGCGATGATTGTGAAACTTGGCCCGTGCCGCATGGAATTGGTTCAGGGCGATATAACGCAGCAACACGTCGACGCGATCGTCAATGCCGCCAACAGCAGTCTGGCCGGTGGTGGCGGTGTCGATGGGGCCATACACAATGCGGGTGGTCCAGCCATCATGCAGGAAACAACGCAGAATTATCCCGAGGGTTGCCCCACTGGCAGCGCGGTGATGAGCGGGGCTGGCAATCTTCCGGCCAAGTATATCTTTCATGCCGTTGGACCAGTCTGGAAGGGTGGTCGTCAGGGAGAAGCAGAGCTGCTGGCGTCTGCCTGTCGAGCGTGCCTGAAACTGGCGGTGCAGCATCAATGCAACAGTATTGCTTTCCCTGCCTTGAGTGCCGGAGCTTATGGATATCCTCTTGATCTGGCGGCGGCCAATCTGGTGAAGACCACAATGGACTTTGTTCGATGGCATCAGAATCCGACGATGGTTCGATTCGTTCTGTTTGATCAGGGCGCGTTCGGGGCCTTTGCGCGAGCGGTGGAGGAAGTGGTGCCGAAATGATTGAACCATCACTTCGCGAACACGTCGCGTCAGATGGTTACCGTCTGAAGTTTCGCCACTGGGCTCCTGTGAATCCCAGGGGGATCGTGATTGCGTTGCACGGCATTCAAAGTCATTCAGGGTGGTATGACTATTCTTCTCGTCGTTTGGCCGACGCTGGTTTCGCAGTCTACTTTCCGGATCGCCGTGGCTCGGGCCTGAATGGTTTCCAGCGCGGCCATGCAGCGCATGCGATGCGGTTGGTCAATGATGTGCGAGCCCTTCGCGGACTGGCCATCAATGAGACTGTCGTTGGCACCGTAGATTCAAACGCTCAATTGCCGATCACGATTCTGGGGATTAGTTGGGGAGGAAAACTGGCAGCAGTCATCGCGGCATTGTTTCCGCGGGAATTCGATCGCCTCGCGCTGCTGTATCCGGGCCTGGTTGCCAGAATCGGGCCAACCTGGTCGCAGCTTTTACGACTCAATCTGGCACGCACGTTTGAAGTCGTGAAGCACCATATTCCTATTCCACTCGACGATCCTGCTTTGTTTACTCAGGACCCTGAATGGCAACAGTTCATCTCTCATGATCCCCTTGCATTGCACACGGTCTCCAGCAGTTTTCTGAATGCGGGCCGAGAACTGGATCGTGAGCTGACAACTCACTGCGTGAAAATTCTGCAACCGACGTTGTTGCTGCTGGCCGAGAACGACAGCATTATCGATAACGTTGCGGTTCGAGAGAGAGTTAACCGGTTCGGCACTCACCAACTCACAACACAGGTCTATCAAGGTGCTCGACATACACTGGAGTTTGAGCCGAATCGAGAAGTCGTCGTGGATGATCTGATCGCCTGGCTTTCAACACCTTGAGGGGTCCGATTAACATCGAAATCACGCGAATCAATTTTCTGTCTGCGGTGTTGGTTCTGAACGTCGAATTCTGACACCGTCGGGCTGAATCGATTCGACCGTGAGTTTTTCAGAAACAGAAGTTCCTCGGTACACAATGTCGTCATTCAGGACGGCTGCCTGCCTTCCAGTGGAGCTTGAATAAAAAAGCTTTACGGTCGACTTGCTGATCAGCTCAGCGGTATGAGAAATCTCATCATCGGCAGGTTCATTGATGACCTTTGTGATTGTGTCAGGTTCAGAGGAATTTACGGAGTGAACCATCACAACGGTTGTACAGAACGGGCTTCTGCTGGCGATCTCCTGAAGCTTCTCCTCGTCAATCTCCATCAGAGGTCGGATGCGGGCGGTAGCAGCCGCCAGGCCGACACTTTCGCTCTGATTGCCGGGAGTTGATAGCTTTTGTTCCTGATCCGGCAGAGCATTTGAATGATCTTGCGCCGCGGTATCGGACGATGCGACAATGGGTGCCTCCGTTGCCGACACGTCTGTATTCTTTGATCGTGTCTTTTCCGATCCGCCTGGCATAACCAGGTACAGGACGATGACCAGCACCGCAATCACAACTGCGTTCGATGTACTCAGCTTTCCCTTATGAAGCTTCATTGCAGGTCTCCGGCTTCGGACTGAGCCATCATCCTTGGGAATGACGAGAATATTCCGATCGTGAGATTAACCTGAAGCTGTTCGCTGCCCATCTCCGGGGCCGCAATTCGCACTTCATCTACACTGCAGAATCGAGACGTCCCCTTCACACTGTAGAGAAACTGACAAAGCTCAGACCAGTTGCAGATAGCCGAAATCCTGACGGGGACTTTCTCAAACCGCTGATCAGATTGAGCTCTACCCGGCTGAAACTCCAGAATTTCCATCCCGGCTTTTTCCACCTGATGCGCCAGACCTTCCAGAAAGGCATGGTCGTCGCCCTTGTACGGAATCTTTTCCCGCCACGACTGCAGATCCTTGTTGAGAACATTCTCTGTGGATTGCAGTAGTTGAAGACGCTGCCTGAGAATCTCAGACTGGCTGACGAGCGATTGTCGCTGATTCAATGTGGCATTTAAGTCCGCTCGCACCGCAGCGGTTCTGGCGATTGAGGCAAAGTACTGGATTCCACCGAACAGCAGACAAACAAACGCTGCGACGACATGACAGCGGAATCGATAACGCGAAAAGCTTTGGCTGCTGTAATTCATCAGTGCTGCTCCTCTCGAACGCACTCCACCACAAATTCGCGTTGCAGAAGTCCGCCGCCGCTCGATGGCTGCGAAGACTTCAACGCGACGCTATGAAATCCTCCGCTGGCACGCAGAGAATTCATAAAGCGGGCGACTGAGATATCTGAAACAGCAAGACCATTGACATGCATAACGGTTTTGAAACGTTTCGGTGATGGTTCGGCAGCTGACGCTTGAGCAGTGGTCGGGATCGCGGCGTCAGTGGTTTCTGTGTTCTCTTCAAGGTTGAAAAGGTCAAAGCGTGAAACGGTCAATTGATCGCCAATATCAGTCGCTGATCCACTGACAACATTAAGCAGTTTCAGCGGATCTTCGGCCTGCTGCAGAGCATTCATTTCTCTGATCTCTGCCTTCAATGCCTCAGTTCGTTTTTCTGAATCAGAGAGTAACAACATAGACTGCTCGGCAGCCTCAACCTGAGGTTGCAGTTGATCTGCGGCAGCTCTGACAATTGAGCATTGTTTCCAATCGTAATGGGTAATCCCGGCGATTCCGGCCGTAACGGTCAACAGCACCGGCGTCCAGCAGCGAATGACTCGAATTCGGATCGAACGCTTTCGCAGATCATCCGGGAGAAGATTGATTGAAACACTCATGCGTCGATCTCCCAGGCAGAAAGAGCCGCAGCGACGGCGTATTCCGGGCTGCAACCAGCCCCAGGGCTCGTGGGAAGATTCCAGAGCTGAACCTCGTTAACCAATTCGTGGCTCAGAGACTCTTTCAGTTCCGGGATGATGGAACCGGGCCCCATGATCACGAAAGCGGAAGGAGTCATTCGTAATCCGGGACGGCGAGCAAAGGTGAGGCTTCGCGAGATTTCATCACACATCGGCAGGCACCAGTCCTGAACAGCTTCCTCAATCCGAGTTCGGACGAATCGAGACGTTTGGACTGGAAGTCCCTGATGAAGTCCACGAATCAGACGCATCGTCTCAGCAGGCTGCAGTTGCAAAGCATTTGAAAGCCGGGCCAAAAACTCGCAGAGTCCGCCAATGCGTGGAACTCGAGCCAACACTGGGACGCCATTTTGAACCAGAATCAGCAGGCAGGTCTTCCAGCCAATATGAATACACATCTGTTGAGATGCGTTTGTGGACGGTTCGTTAACGCCATCGGAGTCCACCATCATTGCCATCGCACGTGCGCAGGCTGTGGGAAGTCCGTCGATACCCTCGACCAAAAACCCTGCTTTCTGGAGACGTGAAACCGTGCTGCTGACAACATCACGGTCCGTGCATAGCGAGCAAACACTGGTCATGTTTTCACGCTGGGCGACCCCTGACGGAAGCGTCCAAAAATCAAAGACGGCGTTCTGCGGCACAAGTCCTTCCACTTCGTTGCGAACCATCATCTCCAGTTCCGCAGGACTTGCGGCAGGAAACTCAAGCACACGAAGATCACAGACTTCCATCGGCAATACACTGGCCATAGCTGCGCCACGAAACCCGGCGGCAGCAAGCAGGAGGTCGGTGCTCTGAAAAGGAGCGAAACCAGAGTTCCTCGGCTGCCCGGAAAGTGAATCTGTAATCGCCGCACAGGAACCAGTCTGAATCAGCTTCCATCCTCGTTCAGCACGCGTAACTTGCGCGCAGAAAAGTCCGCTGGCATCGAACTCCAGTCCGATACGCCCCAAATTCTTTCGGGTACGTGGCTTTGATGGTGCGGCTGTGAGCATGGCTCGTGTGATTTCCGATTTCGCCCTGGATTATTTTTTGCGACCTGGCTTCTCAGTCGGGGTTTCCGCCGTTTTCTGAAGGTGATCTTCGATGTTGCTGATTCGAGTATCGATCTGCTTGAGCGTTGCCAGAATTTCAACCAGCACTTTTTCGGAACGTGCTCCACCGCTCAAGAATGCCTCCGGAGATTTCTTGTCTTCCGTCTGAAGCAGAGTCGTGGAATATGCGGGTGAATGAGCGGTCAAAAGTCCCAGAACGAAAATGACCGCTGTAAGGCTTAACTGGCGGAAAGCACTGACCATCTTTCTTCTCCCATCCCCAAACCGGCTCAAAAATAGCTCTCTGCATTGAGTCAAATCTAGCTCAGCAATTTCAACGCACCGGAGCGCATGCCTGGATTGGCCCTGGATGATGCAAAAAGACATCGCTCACGTTCAGGGATGACCGGTTGTGTCGTCAGTCCGGTTATTCAGAAGTGGAGGAAAACGAAAAAAGCCCCGTCAGATTCAGTGAATCTGACGGGGCTTTGGATTTCGAGTACTCTATTTAGTCCGTGACTAAATCTACTTGCCTGGCTCTGGAGTTGGCTCAGTGGCTGGAGCTGGTTCAGTTCCAGCTTCCGGTGGCTTCTCACCGCCGGCGTTTGGATCTTCACCTTCTTTGGCTGGCTCGCCTTCAACAGCGGCCTTCTTGGATTCAGCAGCTTCCTGCTTCATCTTTTCCAATTCAGCCTGAGCAGCCTTCAGGGCTTCTTCCGCTGCGTTCTTGGCTGCAGTCAAATCAGTGACCTGCTTTTCAAGATCCGTCTTGGCTGTCTTCAGAGCATCTCGCTCTTCGGTTGTTGTCTTCAATTCGCCCTTGGTTGATGCCAAAGCTTCGTCCTGCTTCTTGCCGGCGTCACGCAGTTGAGCAACTTCTTCGATGCACATCTTATGAGCGGCTTCGGCCTTCTCAGCTCGCGACTTCTCAGTAGCCACTGTTTTCTTCTCGCCTTCAAGCTGCTTGTTCAGTTCAGCAACCTGAGCTTCCAAAGCAGCCTTTACATTCGCAGCTTCTGCTTTGGCAGCTTCGATCTCGGCCTTGGCGGCTTCGATGGCAGCGTTGGCAGCAACCAAATCAGCCTGAGCTTGCTTCAGCACTGGTTCCATGTCGTCGGCATCTTCTGCGCGAGACAGCGCGTCCTTGTACGGCATCATCTCGCGATAGGTGCCATCTTTCGCTTTGTACCAGCGAGTTGTCTTGCACGGAGCACAGTTATTCTGTTCCGGCTTCAAACAGGATTTCAGCCCAGCTTCGGAAACGCTTCCGAAAGCCAGTGCTACGGCTAATGAAGTCAGCAGGGTTTTCATTTCAGTCACTCAAAGGGGTTGGGGGCGGGATCCGTGCCACTCGGTAAACAATGGATCCGAGTTTGATTTAAAGTTTGCTCAAATGTCGCGTTTCGACAACTTGATTCCGGTCGCACGGATCAAAGATGGAGGGAATTCTGACGGATAAGGGGATTCTGCGCACTCTGCGGGGGTTTTTCCAAGAAGAAACGCCATTTTGTTGATATCGATTACAGCGACAGCCTCATCCAGGAATCCAGAACAGCACCGGCAATACTGATTTTGAGGGCAAGATCCATTCTGACATGTTCCTGAAGCTCGTATTCGTTCGGCTTTTGGACTGTCGATTCAATCGCTCACCGTGTAGCCAAAGGCCACGGCAGGGGGTATTTGCTACCGTCTCGGCAGTCAACAGAAACACCGCATGTTTATCGATTAGAGTCAAAGTTGGACCATTCTTGACCACAATTCGTTCAAAGGTTCCTACACTGCCCGTCATTGCGTCTTACTTAAGGTTGTGAACCTGTTTGACGCGACTCACGTGGAATTCTGAACCGCTGGATTCTCGGCCTGTCGTCGAATTCAGCCCCAATGCGAATCAGTTTGGCAAACAGGGGCTGATGTTAAGCGTTTTTCTGACATACTGATCGGATGTTCTGATCTTTGACGACGCGATCAAACATACTCATGAAAACGTCGCCTGACTCCCAGGTTCTGGGACTGCAGCAGGTGTATGGAAGTTTGCTGCAACGACCAGCGATCAACTGGCCGTCTGAACGTTCGTTTATAAAGCGACTGGGTGTGGGTGGCCAGGGAAGCGTGATGCTGGCGGAACGCCGAGGTGCCGCTTCATTTAGCATTCCGGTTGCATTGAAATTCTTCTCTCCCGCCGCGTTCAGTTCGCTGTTGCGATACGAAGAGGAGATGCATCGCCTCGCCGAAGTCTCCGCGATCGTCGCTCGCATCCAGGTCGACCACCTTGTTTCGGTCCATACATTTCAGCTCGACAGTGGGATTTATGTACTGGAGATGGAGTGGATCGATGGATTTGACCTGCTGCATATTCTCCGACGAGATACTCTGGCATTTGTTCAGGACGCCGTGACCGAAACTCGCTGGGCTAATATTACAGAACGAGTCATCACGACCGGCGAAGTCGACTGTCGTCTTAAACCAGGCATGGCAGTGGCCATCATTCGAGAATGTCTCGAAGGAATCGCCGCGCTGCATCGGGGCGGGATCGTCCACTGCGACCTAAAGCCATCCAACGTCATGGTCAAACGCACGGGCCAGGTCAAAATCATCGACATCGGTTCGGCTTATTGGCTCGGGCGACCTCCTCATGCTCAGCCTTGTACGCTGGAGTATGCAGCCCCCGAGATTCTCTCCGGGCATCGTGCAACCGCTCAATCCGATCTGGCCAGCCTCGGCTACATGCTGATCGAAATGTTGTCCGGGTCCCGGCCGTTTTCCGGAATGAACTTTGAACAGTTGATTCAAGCCAAGCAGACGATTCTTGAGCGTTTGCCCAGTCTGCTGCCAATGGAAGAATTTCAGTTCAGCGAACCCTTGATTCGCCTGTTGCGAGGATTAGTGCACCCTGATCCGCAGCAACGATTCAGCACGGCCGAAGAGGCCGAGTTGTCCGAGTACGGTGCAGCCGGCTTCCTGCGAGAACTGATCAAGAGTGATCTTGCTGAAGAATACGGGATGGAATTGCGGCGTTGGATTGCTGAGCTGGAAACGAACTCCGGCAGCCGTCGCGAGAAGGTCAGTGACATCGTGCCCGACGGAACTACAAAGATCGTGATTCCGGATTTAGACTCCCTGAATCACGGCCAGCAGACCTGAATCACGCAGCCCGATTGCGTGGCAATATAAAGTCGATCGCCCAGTGGCCCCGTACAGATATACTGTGGCGGATCTTGTGAGACATCCACCGCCCATTGAATTTCGCCATCAAAATTCAGCCAGTAGATTCGATTCTCCAAAGTCAGGACCGCCACTCGACTCTTATTTGCGGCCGCCGAAACTCGTGAAGGAATGCCGTCAATCGCGAAAGCTCCCAATTGCTCACCCGAGCGATTGTAAACCTGAACGCCATGATTGAAGGCCGCAAGGAAGACGCGTTTGGCTCCTTCCGCCAAACTCATGTCTCCCAAATTGTTCAGTAGTTGCTCACTCCAGACTTCTTTGCCTTTGAGCGTGTAGCGACAAAGTTGCCCGAACTCCGCCGCCGCCAGCAGCTCGGGTTGCTCAGAAAAGAAGGCCAGATGGTCCATCGGTCGACGTGTCTCGATTTTTGCTATCTCTTTGCGATCGGCTGACACAATGTGAAGCCGCGACGCATCCGTACTAAAAGCAATATGGCTTCCGTGCGGAGATACAGCCAGTCCCGTGATCCGGCCCGTGATTGCGGCGTCCCAGAGTGGTCGCAGAGTTCTGTCAAAGCAGATCAGGCGACGCTCATCAACAATCGCAGCGCCAAGATCGCCGGAGTGTGCAATCACGACGCGCGAAAGTCCCGGATAATTCAGGTTCTCAACCAGCCGATCGCCCGACTGATTCATCAACGTCAGGTGGCCGCGGCGAGTTCCCACGAGTAACTCACGTGACTCGTGGGCGAGATCGATGCCGACAATGCCGTCGGGGAAAAAATCTTCAAAGACTTCGCCGGGGCGTGATCCATGACAGTTATGCAGTAGAGGTGACGCCACTCGATTTCCCCGCGTCCGTTCTACTGGAGCTGGTTCTGCAGGATTTCAATGGCTTCAGCCACATCCGGATCCGCACTGATCTCTTCCGTTGTGCGTCCTCGATAGAATGAATACTGCAGGTCCTTCGGTTCCGGAACTTCAACGTCCGGGGCCAATCCTTTGCCAGAGTAGTTCTTGTCGTCAGGAGAATAAAACTTCGCCGTCGTCAGCTTCAGCCCGGTGTCGCCCGGAAGATGAATGATGCTCTGCACTGACCACTTTCCGTAAGTCTTTCGCCCCACGATTTTACCACGATGATGATCTCGAATGGCTCCCGCGACAATCTCACTGGCGCTGGCACTGTTTTCGTCGACGATCAAAGCCAGAGGATAGTGCCGCACATTATTGCCATGAGCCTGAAACACCTGATTCTGCTCGGGTGATCGACCTTTTGTGGATACCAGAACGCCGCGATCGATGAATCGGTCGATAACAGCCGCTGCCGTTTCCAGCAGTCCACCAGGGTTGCCGCGAAGGTCCCAGATCAATGCCTTCATGCCCTGACGCTCAAGACCTCGCAGAGCTTCATCAAGTTCTTCCGCGGTATTGTTCTGGAAACCCTCCATGCGGATGTAACCAATCTTACTGGCTTCATCGAGCATCAGCTTTCGAGTCACGCTGTGGATCTGAACTCGCTGGCGAACAAAGTCACCAGTCTTCTGAGTTCCGTTCGGAGATTCATAGGTCAGGCTGACAGTGCTGCCACTGGTGCCACGGAGAAGTCGAGCAGCATCGTCAGTTGACAATTCTTTGCAATCGGTGCCGTCGATGGCGACGATATAGTCGTCCGGCTGCAAGCCACCTCGTTCGGCCGGGCTGTTGAACAGCACATTCACAAGATGCATGCCGCGTCCTTTGACGCCCTTCATCTCAATCCCGATCCCGACAAGCTCACCCTGAATGCTTCCGAATAGATCGTTATAGCGATCCGGCGTCAGGAAGTTGCTGTATTCATCCAGCGCATTGCAGCCGCCGAAGATGTATTCCATTACGACCACAGTTCCTGAGATCCCCAACTCGCGCTGACACAGATCACAAACGGCCGTCACTGTGGATCGAGCCTGCATGCGGCTGTCGATACGACGATTCCAGAAGTCCTTAATAAGGGTCTGGCGTACTCGGTCAATCGCTTCAGTTTTGTCGTCAAGTTTGTTCTTGCCGGTGAACCGATCATTCTTCAGAGCCATGTAGAGGCTCTCTGTTCCATGAGCAACGAAACGAGTCTCCTTGATCGGTTCCACGTATTCATACTGAACCCGACTCAGGATGTCTTCAAACAGATCCAGAGCTTCTGCTCGACCTTTTGTTAGTAGCTTTTCTTCAAAGCTGCGGTCCGAATAGCGACGATCGACACCGAAGTGGATTCGTGTTCGACGCAGGCCATACTTGAGTCCTTCGTCATCGGTGAAGCGTTCAAGAGTCGCTTCATAGTGGTTGATAGCCTCAACCCACTGGCGATTGTTTTCAAGAAGTTCGCCCGCTCGTAAAGCGTCCGCCGCATCGGCGTAAATAGACGCATCGACTTCCACAGGGTCTTCAGCTCGCAGGACAGCCGGCGTTAGAAGAAACAGTGAGGCGAGAGTCAAGGTCGACCAGAGCCGACAACTCAGCACGTTTACACGCATGATGTTCCCCTCGACCCCGACAGCCGTGTTTGCCGTTGTGGTCCATCCACTCAGTGCATTCAAATCCGAGCGGCATCATGCCCTGCTAATGATCTCAACCATGAAACCAGACGTGCTGGTCGACGGGGATATTTTCTACACGCGGCCACGATTGAGGCGAACTTCCCGGGGGTATCCCGCGAACACTCGGCCTCAATCTGCACCGTGCAGAGAATAAGTCCCACACCGGCCAATCATCCGAAAACATTCTTTGCCGTCGGATGAGTTGCAATGATCACACTATCAACGCCGCAGTCCAGTTCATAAACCCAAATCGAATATATGGCCGAAAACACCAGAGGTCAAACAGGGATTCTCGACAGAGTTTTCGCAGCAGAGATATCTGACAGATTGGGCATTGAAGTCATTGCCCACCATGGCTTTCTATCTTTCCACGCCCACGCATTTCACTCCGAAACCGGTAGGCGGCCCTTTCGATCTCCGCAAACTCACGGTCGCCAATTCGCCCAGGATCGCATTCCGTCAAATTCGGAAAATTCGATTATCCGGTCCCTTGCCGACGCGAACTGCCGCGCGTAAGCTGCGGGAGCAGTTTGTGGGATTCAAGCCCACAATGATCTTTGAAAACAAGTTGAAAGTGGGATTCATGCCCGGTACGCTGTAGGCCTTCGGCTTGCGGCTCCGGTCACACAAGAGTTATGTGGTGTCTGGCTACAGGCCTGCTCTGGTAGACCAGCGATTACTGGGGGGTGCTGCCCTTGTAAGAAGGAAGAGAGTTTCCACATGTTTCTGACGGGAGAATACAAGCGAACGATCGATGATCGCTTTCGCCTGATGCTTCCGCCGGAGCTGTCTGGGGCGATCTCTGATGAAAATGGCGATGTCATCATCGCTAAGGAACGAGCCGGTTGTCTGAGCCTTTGGCAGCCTGCAGAATGGCAGAAGCGGCTCGATAGTGGCATCGCTTTGCTGAAGCAGAAAATCGACTCGGGACGAATGGAACAACGCTGGAGCGAAGTTCAACGCCTGGGACGTCTGCTATCAACTCGCCATCAGACCACACGACTGGCAAATCGCTCGCGGCTTCTGATACCAGAAGGCTTCAGGCCATTTCTTGGCGTTGATGCTGGAAAAGAAACAGTCGTCGTTGGAGCTGTCATCTGTGTCGAAATCTGGCAACCAGATGCATGGAACAATGTCCTGAAAGATGAGATGCCGGACTTCGGCGAACTCTTCAAGCAGTTGACACAATAATCCCGCTTTCAAATCGGAAGCAGAACGGATCGAAGACGAGAAAAGCATTGCTTACTCACTCTTCCCAGCAGGTCGCTTGCTCACTCAACAAGACACGCGACTGGCCGAGAGTTGTCCACCACGGATGGCGATGCGGCAGGGAGGCCGCTTTTCTCTCTTCGATCCGGTTTTTTTTCTGCCTCTGAGTTTTCTTCTCACCGCCGCGCATCTTCAAGCTTTCAGATGTAGGTTGGACATTCTTGTCCGACAGTGTCTCGCCCCGCAAGAATGCCCGTCTTGTCAGTAAATCGCCTCTAAGCAGCGACAGCCATCCCAACCGCACTTGCATCGCATTTCCGCTGCAAGGTCGCGACATGGCTCAAAAGCTACAACTTCCTTCCAGGCTGCCAAGTCAGTTGAGATCTTCCTGAATTGTTACATGAGCGACGCTGAGTTCTTTGCCCGGCCCTCTTGACACAATTACAAATGTAATCCTACAGTTCCTCGTCAGGGACATTTGTAATTGATGCCGAATTGAGTACGGAGGACCGCCGATGCCGCCGCGACCGGGATTGTCGAAGGCTGAGCTGGAGATTGCTCGAATTGTCTGGGAGCTGAAGGACGCTGGTGTTCGGCAGGTGTTTGAAGCTTTGCCGCCGGGCCGCGATATCGACTTTGCAACAGTTCAGACCTACCTCCGCAGACTTGAAGAGAAAGGATATCTCAACGTGCGACTGGAAGGTCGCAGTCGAGTTTATTCGCCCAAAGTACGACCTCAAACCGTGATTCGGGAAACCGTCGGCGAAATGGTCGACTTGCTGTTCGGCGGCGAAACGATGCCGCTGATGAAGCACCTCGTCGAGGAACGTAAGTTCTCTTCCGGTGATATCGAACAGCTTCGAGAGTTGCTGGATCGACTCGAAGGAGGCAGCGATGAGAAATGAGCAGGGTCTTCGGTTTTCAGTTTTCGGTTTTCAGCAACTGCGGGTGATCTCAGCTCTCTGCTTTCTTCCCTCTGCTTTTGCCCCATTTAAAATTTCAAATTTGAAATCTCAAATCCGCGAAGCGGCCGGAGGTCGGTTATGAACGACTTTCTGCACATGCTGTGGACACAGGCATGGCAAATCGCGGTGCTTGCTGTTGCCGTTGGTCTTTGCACAAGAACGATTGCGAGAAATCGCCCGCACCTGGCTCATGCCCTCTGGCTGCTGGTGCTCATAAAATGTGTAACACCGCCCATGTGGGGGCATTCACTGGGTGTTTTTAGTCGGCTGCAGGCTCTGGCGGTATCGGTAGAGAAGACCAGTGTTTCACCTCCCGAGCATGTGAACGCTATAGAGGTTGAGCCCGCGCTTCCGCTACCCCACAGCAACGCTCCCGTATCCGGGTCGCTCATCGAAAGTGAAATCACAGGTCATCAGGGCAGTCACGCTTTTGTACAGACCGATGATTCAACCGCCCCAAACCTCACTGTAGTTCCATCGCCTGAAGTATCGGACTGGATGACTGCAGAACCGAATCGCCCAAGTCGTGATTTATGGCCAGGCCCTTTGTTTTTCTGTCTGGTTGTCGGGGC
>CANHVD010000043.1 GCA_947463775.1 Planctomycetaceae bacterium
AAACCTGCTCACATCACTTCTGACAGTGACTGGCACGAAACCATCACGACGAACCTGACATCATCGTTCTACGTCGTGCGGGCCGCCACCAGGGCCATGAATAAACAGGGGGGATCCATCGTTCTGATCTCCTCCGCGGCAGCTTCAATCGGCCTCGCCAATCATGAAGCAATCGCAGCCGCAAAGGCAGGCATCCTGGGGCTCATGCGTTCCGCGGCATCGACCTACGCAAGCCGGGGAGTCCGAGTGAACGCCGTAGCCCCCGGCCTCATCAAATCAAAATTGACTCGAAAGATCTGCGAATCTGAAACATCGCTGGCTGCTTCGTCCCAACTGCACGCAATCGGCCGGCCGGGTACGCCAGAGGAAGTCGCAAGTGCGATCACGTGGCTGCTAGACCCTGAAAACAAATGGATCACAGGACAATCTATCGGAGTCGACGGCGGACTCAGCTCAGTAGTCCCGCGCACAAAGCTGTAACGGAAACCACCCCTCAATATCTATTGGGGGGTCACTGCTGCCGGACAAAACAGACCAGACCGTCTGCACACCGCTCGCCCCACCGTCTACGCGAACCCACCACCGCGCAACAAAAAAGCCAGCTGACATATGTCAAGCTGGCTTTGATATTCAAGCTGATGGCAAACTCGACTACCACGCGAAGTGGGAGAACGCCTTGTTCGCATCGGCCATACGGTGTACGTTTTCTCGCTTGTTCATCGCGGCACCTTCGCGGCGGAACGCGGCAACAAGTTCTTCAGCCAAAGACTTGTCAACAGGTCGTCCCTTACGGCCACGAACGGCTTCCAGAATCCACCGAATCGACAGCGCTTGCTGACGACGAGGATTAACAGGAGTCGGAACCTGATAAGTTGCACCACCAACTCGCTTGGATCGCACTTCGATCGCCGGCTTGACATTGTCAACGGCTGACAGAAAGACATTCAATGGGTCTTCATTCGGAAGCTGCTTCTTGACGAGCTCCATCGCTCGGTAGAAAGCTCCGGTCGCAACGCTCTTCTTGCCATCATACATCAGGCAATTGATGAACTTGGAGACAAGCAGGCTGTTAAAGCGAGTGTCATGCTTCAGTTGCTTGCGACTAGCCGTAAACTTCTTAACCATCGAAACAAACTCTCAATTACACAACTTCAGAAAGCACCTACGAACCACACGATGACTCAAAGCAATTGAACAGCCTGACCGCTGAAAAACAGCCAACCAGACCAACCAACCGCTATTTCTTCTTCTTAGCACCAGCAGCAGCAGCGGCCCCGCCACCCTTCGGACGCTTGGCACCGTAGCAGCTACGCGCCTGACGGCGATCTGATACGCCCAATGTATCCAGAACACCACGGATGATCTTATATCGAACCCCCGGAAGGTCGCGTACACGACCGCCGCGGATCAATACGATCGAGTGTTCCTGAAGATTGTGGCCTTCACCGGGAATGTAAGCCGTGACTTCTTTGCCATTGGACAAACGAACACGGGCAACCTTTCGGAGCGCGGAGTTCGGCTTCTTCGGAGTAACAGTCTTTACCTGAAGACACACACCACGTTTCTGAGGACAGCCCTCAAGAACTGGGGTCTTTGACTTCGTGGACTGCTGTGCTCGGGGCTTCCGAATTAATTGATTAATGGTGGGCATATATCGCCAGACAAAAGCAGAAGAACCAAAAAACTGAAGACGCTGAAACCACTCATACCGTGAAACGCGGAAAACGCGGCACTTTATCCACGATTCCCCTGATCGTCAACCTTGCATGTCTTCGATCACTCTAATTCGCTGATCACAGAGGATCATCGGGTGTCAAATCCGCCAGTGAAGGTGCCGAAGGACGGTCTGGATCAACACGGCGAGCCTGCAACTCCGAATTCCCCATCAAATCCTTACGAGCCGCAGCCATGCGAGCTTTTTGCTCTTCCTGTTCTCGCAAAGCGGAATCGTGGATCCGAACCTGAGCATCCTGATGAAGATGGAACCCTGTTCCAGCGGGAATCAGGTGACCCAAAATCACGTTTTCCTTCAATCCAACCAGATTATCCACTTTTCCACCGAGAGCCGCTTCGGTCAGAACCTTGGTAGTCTCCTGGAAGCTGGCTGCAGAGATAAAGCTCTCGCTGGAAACCGCCGCCTTGGTAATCCCCAACAACTGAGGACTTGCCTTGGCACGCTTCAGCGAAGTGTACTTAATCGGCTTGCTGACTTCGGAGTTGACCGCTTCGATATCGGTCAACAGCACGCGATCACCAATTTCAAAGTCCGATCCGCCCGGATCCGTGACTTTACCCATGGATTCCAGCGAGTCGTTAATCTTTTTCAGTTCAAACTTATCAATCAGCAAACCAGGCAGAAGATCGGTATCACCGACGCTGTCGATTCGAACTTTGCGAAGCATCTGGGCGATGACAATCTCAATATGCTTGTCGTCGATTTCCACACGCTGGGCACGATAAACGTTCTGAACTTCGTGGAGCAGGTACTGCTGAACTTCCTCCGGGCCGCTGACCCGAAGAATGTCCTGCGGAACGAGCGGACCGCGAACAAGAGCATCCCCGGCCTTGACCATGTCGCCAGGATGAACCTGCAGGTCTTTGCCGTGAGGGATCACGTGCTCAACCTCAGTTCCGTCTGCTCCCTTGACGAGAACAATTCGCTTACCACGCTTCTTCTCGGCTGGGAACTCAACTTCGCCATCAATCTCCGCAACAACCGCCGGATCTTTCGGCTTACGAACTTCAAAGAGTTCGGTCACTCGCGGCAGACCTCCAGTGATGTCCTGAGTACCCGTTGATTCGCGAGGCGTCTTCGCAACCACCGTACCAGCGGAAATATGGCCACCTTCTTCGGCGTCCAGACTCGCACCTTCCGGGAGGTAATAGAAGTCGAGAATCTTACCATTCCCATCTTCCACGATCACCTGCGGATGCAGTCCTGCTTTGTGCTCCATGATCGTACGACGCATCGTTCCGGATTGCTCCCTCTCGGTACGCATCGACTGGCCCTCAACCAGATCCTCGAGACGTACACGACCACCAACCTGAGCAATAATCGGGATGGAGTGCGGATCCCAGGTACACAGCACGTCGTTCGGTTTGACCTGCTGGTTCTCTGTTACCGACAGCACAGCACCGTTCGGTACACGCTGCTTTTCAACTTCGCGACCTCGATCGTCGACGATGCTGATTTCACCGTTTCGACCCAGAACAACCTGACGGCCTTCTGCGTTGATAACGCTGCGAATACGAGTAAACCGAACCTGACCAGCTCGCTTCGCAAACAGTTCGCTGGTTTCGACGTCCTTGGACGCCACACCACCGATGTGGAATGTTCGCATTGTCAACTGAGTACCAGGCTCACCGATACTCTGTGCTGCGATGATCCCAACAGCCATACCCATTTCAACAAGATCGCCTGTCGAAAGGTCCATGCCGTAGCACTGCTGGCAAAGACCCAGCGTACACTCGCAAGTCATCGGGCTGCGAACCTGAATTCGCTCCAGACCCATCTCTTCAATCTTCCGAGCCTTCTCGACGGTAATCAGGTCACCTTCGCGAACGATCGGCTCTTCGGTAATCAAGTTGACGATGTTTGTTCGGCTGACTCGACCACGAATCGCATCCGCCAAACCCACTTCAACCTTCTCACCGCGATAGACAACCCCGCGTGTCAGACCCTTTGTCGTCTTACAGTCATGCATCGTAATGACCATATTCTGGCAGATATCCGCCAGTTTACGGGTCAGGTAACCGCTGTCCGCCGTCTTCAGAGCCGTGTCAGCCAGACCTTTACGAGCACCGTGAGTCGAGCTGAAGTACTCCAGCACCGACAAACCTTCTCGGAAGTTCGACTTAATCGGCGTCTCAATGATTTCGCCGCTTGGCTTGGCCATCAAACCACGCATACCAGCCAACTGCTGAATCTGCCCGACACCGCCTCGAGCACCAGAGTGCGCCATAAGGTAAATCGGGTTGACGTATGCGCCTTCTTCACGCACGTCGTCCTTCAGCTGCTCCATCATGGACTTCGTAATCTCTTCACGAGCATGAGTCCAGATGTCGAGCACTTTGTTGTAGCGTTCCTGATTTGTGATGATCCCTCGCTCGTAGTTCTTCATCAGCTTCAGAACAGCCTTTTCAGACTCACCAATTACCTTCTCCTTGTTCGGAGCTGTTCTCAGGTCACTAACGCCGAAGGATAGACCGCTTTCCGTCGAGGCACGGAACCCAGCGCTCTTCATGCGGTCCAGCAGTTCGATCGTTTCGCGGCGACCAAGCTCCAGGTAGCAGTCTGAAATCACGCGAGCAAGATCCTTGCTGCCCAGCGTCTGGTTGTAATAAGACATCTTCTTCGGCAGGATGTCATTGAACATGACACGCCCTGGCGATGTTTCAACAAGGCCACCCGGACGGAAAGTCTCAGAGCCTTCGCCCTTGACCCGCTTGCCCCGTGGCAATCGCAGACGAATTGTTGCATGACGGTTCACCTTGCCCTGAGCAAACGCCATAAACACTTCTTCAGCCGACGCGAAGACCATTCCCTGCCCGGGACGATCCAGCCGCTTCATCGTGAGGTAGTAGCAACCCATCACGATGTCCTGAGACGCGCTGATGATCGGCGCACCGTTGGCAGGACTGAAAATGTTATGCGTCGACATCATCAATGTCGTCGCTTCAATCTGAGCTTCCATGGACAACGGCAAATGCACAGCCATCTGGTCGCCGTCGAAGTCCGCATTGAATCCCTTGCACACCAGAGGATGCAGACGGATCGCGTTCCCTTCCACCAGCGTTGGCTCAAACGCCTGAATACCGATTCGGTGCAGCGTTGGTGCTCGGTTCAAAAGAACCGGATGATTGCGAATCACCTCGTCAAGAATATCCCACACGTCCTCATCGCGACGCTCAAGCATGCGCTTTGCGCTCTTGATCGTGTCGGCGTGTCCCAGATCTTTCAATCGTCGAATCACGAACGGCTGGAACAACTCCAGAGCGATCTTCTTTGGAAGACCGCACTGATGCAGCTTAAGTTCCGGACCAACCACGATCACGCTTCGTGCCGAATAGTCCACGCGTTTACCAAGAAGGTTTTCGCGGAATCGGCCCTGCTTGCCCTTGATCATATCCGTCAGCGATTTCAACGGACGATTTGATGATCCCAGCACCGGACGCTTGCAGCGGTTGTTGTCAAACAACGCATCAACCGACTGCTGAAGCATTCGCTTTTCGTTGCGAACGATCACTTCAGGAGCGTTCAGGTCAACCAGCTTCTTCAGACGGTTGTTACGGTTGATGATACGGCGATAAAGATCGTTCAGGTCGCTTGTCGCAAAGTTGCCTGAATCGAGCAGTACCAGCGGTCGCAGGTCCGGTGGAATCACTGGAATCACATCCAGCACCATCCACTCCGGCTTGTTCTCGCTGTCTCGCAACGCTTCGACAATCTTCAGTCGCTTGATCAGATCCTTGCTCTTCTGCTGGCTTCCGGTCTTCGCCAGCTCAGTGCGCAATTCACCTGACAATTCAGCCAGACGCATTGACGCCAAAAGCTTCTTGACGGCTTCTGCACCCATGCCAATTTCGAAATTGCCGTCACCATAGTCACGACGTGCCTGACGAGCTTCCTCTTCGGTCAGCATCTGGCACTTCTTGAGCGGCGTGTCGCCCGGCTCAATCACCACATAGTCCTGGAAGTAGATCACCTTCTCCAGGGACGTGGTCTTCATATTCAGCAGCGCGCCAAGGCGGCTCGGCATGGACTTGAAGAACCAGATGTGCACAACCGGCGCAGCCAGTTCAATATGCCCCATGCGTTTGCGGCGTACGCGGCTGTGAGTCACCTTCACGCCGCAACGATCGCAAATCATGCCCTTGTACTTCATGCCACGATATTTACCGCACGCACATTCCCAGTCCTTTTCAGGTCCGAAAATGCGCTCGCAGAACAAACCATCGCGCTCAGGGCGATACGTTCGGTAGTTGATCGTCTCAGGCTTTTTGACTTCGCCGAATGACCAGCTGCGAATGTCGTGGGGACTTGCGAGACTGATTTTCACAGACGCATAGTCATTGACTCGATCAAATGTACCTTCGCTGACACTCACGCCAGAATCTCCTCTAAAGTGGAGGTTCAAAACAGCTTCTGCCCCGGAAAACCCGGGACAGAGATCGCCATCTGTAATCAGAAATGCTTGCGACTGTCCTGCAAGCCACACTCAGCCAGACCCACTGATTCCCTCGAGAATCAGTGGACAGCCTTTTCAAGCTGCAGGTTAAGACACAGACCACGAATTTCGTTGTTCAACACGTCAAAGCTCGCCGGAGTCCCTGCTTCCAGAGTATTCTCGCCCTTGACCATGCTTTCGTAAATCTTCGTACGCCCTTCGACGTCGTCGCTCTTCACAGTGAGCAACTCCTGAAGAATGTAGGCCGCTCCGTAGGCTTCCAGTGCCCAGACTTCCATTTCCCCGAATCGCTGACCGCCGAAGCGAGCCTTACCACCCAGAGGCTGCTGCGTAATAAGCGAGTAAGGACCAGTGGCTCGAGCATGCACCTTGTCATCAACGAGGTGATGAAGCTTCAACATGTAGATGTAACCGACGGTGGTTCGCTGTTCCTGCTTTTCACCGGTACGACCGTCATGCAGAAACGCCTTGCCGTCTTCCGGAAGACCGGCTTCTCGCAAAGCTTCCTTGACTTCGTCTTCGCCGGCACCATCAAACACCGGACAGATTGCCCGATAACCCAGCTTCCCGGCTGCCCAGCCAAGGTGAGTCTCAAGGATCTGCCCGACATTCATACGGCTCGGTACACCCAGTGGGTTCAGGATGATGTCCACAGGAGTTCCGTCAGCAAGGAACGGCATATCTTCGATCGGCAGAACCTTGGAGATAACCCCCTTGTTCCCGTGCCGACCGGCCATCTTGTCCCCGACCGAAATCTGACGCTTTGACGCAACATAGACCTTCACCATCTGCAGGACGCCGCTTGGCAATTCGTCGCCACGCTTCATGCTGTTCAGACGGTGATCTTCCCGATCAATGACGTCTTCGACAAGAATCCAGCTTTCACGTACGACTTTGCGAGCCGCCGTCTTCTTCTGAGGACTTCGAAGATCCATCTCCTCGAAGTGATTATGGAATCTTCTGGCGTAGTCAGCGACGATCTTGGAATCTTCCTGCTTTGACAGAGGACGACCGTCTTCGTCAACGACCGGCTGCTCAAGAGCTGCCTCAAGTTCAACGAGGAATGTCTTAAAGGCAGCAGCGATTGCCGTCTCACCTTCCTTCTCAACCTTCTTCAGGTCATCCTCGAACCGCTTACGTTCAATCTCGGACAAACTCATCCGACGTGAAAACTTCTCAGTGTGAATGACGATACCGCCCACACCGCTCGGTACTTCGAGGCTCTCGTTCTTTACGTCTTCTCCAGCTCGACCGAAGATCGCATGCAGAAGTTTTTCTTCCGGCGTCAATTCAGACTTGGCTTTCGGTGACACCTTACCAACCAGGATGTCTCCCGGATTGACACGTGTCCCGACTTTAACAACCCCGGTATCGTCCAGGTGCCGCAAGGCCTTTTCACTGACGTTCGGAATGTCTCGAGTAAACTCTTCTCGTCCAAGCTTCGTTTCACGAATCTCCACATCGAACTCATCAAGGTGAATCGACGTGTACACATCCTCTTTCACGAGTCGCTCAGAAAGAATAATCGCGTCTTCGAAGTTGTACCCTTCCCACGACATAAACGCGACCAGCACGTTTCGGCCAAGGGCCAGCACACCGTTCTTCGTGGCAGCACTATCGCACAACACCTGACCGGCCTTGACCTTATCCCCAACCGAAACGATCGGCTTCTGATTAAGACAGGTTCGCTCATTCAGACGAGTATACTTACGCAACGGGTACCTGCGTCCGTCGATCTCGATGTTGTTCGCATCGACATAGGTGACCTTGCCCGACTTTTCCGCCCGCAGAACCATCCCGGAGTTCTGAGCAACGAATTGCTCCATCCCGGTCCCAACAACAGGGCGCTCTGAAATCAACAGAGGCACAGCCTGACGCTGCATGTTCGAGCCCATCAACGCTCGATTCGCATCGTCATGCTCAAGGAACGGAATCAGACCGGCAGAGACACCAACCATCTGACATGGAGCGACGTCGATGTACTGAACTTCGCTACGGTCAATCCAGACCACGTCGCTTTTCGTTCTCGCCAATACTCTCTCTTCAGCGATCATTCCATCAGCGACCAACGTATCGGCCGGACAGACCATCCCCGAAGCCTCTTCGTCAGCTCGAAGCCACACGACTTCATCCGTAACCTTAGCGTTCTTAACAACGCGGTACGGAGAGATAAGGAATCCGTAATCATCCACCTTGGCGTAGATGCTCAAGCTGGAAATCAAACCGATATTAGTGCCTTCCGGCGTCTCAACCGGACAAATACGGCCGTAATGGGAAATGTGAACGTCGCGAACCTCGAAGCCCGCTCGCTTACGATTCAAACCACCCGGGCCCAAAGCAGACAGACGTCGCTCGTGCGTCAACATCGACAAAGGGTTCGTCTGGTCGACGACCTGCGAAAGCTCACTTCGACCATAGAAGTAATCGATGGCCGCCGAAACGCTCTTCGGATTGATTAATGTCCGAGGAGTCATCGCATCGACTTCCTTCAGACTCATTCGCTCCTGTACGGTCCGTCGCAACTTCAGAAATCCCTTACGGATTTCATCAGCTGCGAGCTCGTCAATCGTTCTCAGTCGACGATTGCCAAGGTTGTCGATGTCGTCAATCTGAGCGGTATCATCACCAATCCTGAGCCGCACAATGTACTTCATCGAGTTGATGAAGTCCTGTGGATTCAAAGTCATCTCGTCGTCAGAAATATCCTGCTGGAACTTCCGATTGATACGGAAACGCCCAACACGACCCAACCGATATCGATTTACGTCGAAGAACTTCTCGCGGAACAAGTCGTTCGCTTTATCGAGATTTGGCGGATTGCCAGGACGCAACCGCTGGTAGATCTTCAGCAACGCTTCCTCGTGAGTTGACGTGCCGTCTTCGGCCAATGTCTTAAGAATCAGTGGATCGCGCACTTCTGTGACAATCTCGACCGTCTTAACGCCCGAAGCAATCAACTCCTCCGCGACCGTATCGCTGATTTCATAACCAGCATCAACGATCAACTCTCCGGCTCGCTCATGCTTCGCAGGGAACACAACATCTTCAACGGAGTATTTGCCTTCCAACTCAGAGGCAACCGTCTTCGCCGTAATCTTAACCTTGTCGGTCGGATAGAAAATCCGAATGATATCTGCGTCTGACGAATAGTCCTTCGCCATCGCACGCAGCAAAGTCAACGCAGAGAACTTGCCACTCTGGTCAATTCGTACGCCAATAGCGTCCCGCTTGCTGACAAGCAACTCGATCCAACTACCGCGCTCCGGAATAATACGGCAGGAATGAGTTTTCCGATCACTGCTGGCGGTCTCTTCCGCCATCACAAAGTCTACGCCGGGCGAACGATGCAACTGACTAACGACAACACGTTCGGCACCGTTGATAATGAACTCGCCACCGCCGATCATAATCGGGATATCGCCGAGATACACTTCTTCCTCAATCGGCTGCTCTTTGACCAAACGCAACCACACACGGAAGGGCATTCCGTAGGTCAACCGCAACTGCCGGCACTCTTCTGGAGTGTAGCGAGGTTTTCCTAACTCGTACCGAATATACTCCAAACGAAATTGCCCATCGTAGCTCTCGATGGGGAAAACCTCGCGAAGAATCGCCTCAAGGCCAATATCAAGCCGATCCCGAGATGACCGATCAGCCTGCAAAAAACGGGCATAGGAAGCTGTCTGAATCAGGGTCAGACCGGAAATCTCATACTCCGCGTTGATTTTCCCGAAGCTTCTTACTGCGTCCTGGTCGATTGTACGAACAGACGGAATGGGCATACGGTCCCCTGCCTTCGCTCTTGAGCGGAAAAAAACGAGCCTGAAAGTCCAGCCCGTGTTCAGATAATCATTGAAAGTAAACGATATTCGTGTGAATCGACTCTATTCACCGGGAACAGCGCGCGACGAAAGGCACCTGCTGATCGCTCAACAGCTGCCTGCAATAGAACCCGCCTTTTTACTTCTTTGCACCGTCAGACGCTCGCTGGACACGAAGTGCCGAGCCTTCATTCACGAACGGGTCAACACACAGAAAATTCGACACGCCAATCTCGTCTTCCACCGCCGGGACGAAGCCGCCCCGGTCGGTGCAAACGAAAAGCTCAACAGGTCAGTTACTTAATGTCGCAAGTACCGCCAGCCGCGACGACTTCCGCCTTCAGCTTCTCGGCATCTTCCTTCGACAGACCTTCCTTCAGCGCCTTTGGAACGCCTTCGGTCAAATCCTTAGCTTCCTTCAGGCCCAAACCAGTGACGGCTCGAACAACTTTGATTACGCCGATCTTGTTCTCGCCGAAACCTGTCAGCATGACTGTGAACTCAGTCTGCTCGACCTTTGCTTCAGCCGGAGCGCCTGCTGGACCCGCCATCATGATGGCGCCACCACCCGCTGGCTCAATACCGTGAACCTGCTTCAGGTAATCCACAACTCGCTTTGCTTCAAGCAAAGTGAGACCAACGATCTTATCGCCGAGTTCTTTGGTCTTGTCATCAAACTCAGTGGTCGCTTCCGCAGACATTGCCAGTACCTTTCTCTTTCGTACACTTGCTTTTCGTTAATCAACTCTCAGCGGACCTGGTACTTCCCTAGGCCTGCTTTTCTTCCGACAAAGTCTTCAACTGGCCAGCCAAGCGACCACCCGGACCCTGCAGACACCCAGCCAGCTGACGCCCAGGAGCGAGCATCAACCCGGCAATCTCGCCAATCGTCTCTAGCCGACCGGCACTCTTACTCAGTGCATCCACGGCAGCGGCGTCGAGAGACTCACCCTCAACAGTGCCACCTTTAATCTCGAAATTCTTGATCTCTTTGGCCCACTTCGCCACGGACCGAGACAACGCAACAATGTCATCGCCGCCCCACACAAGAGTAGACGGCCCGCTCAGAACAGACGAGAGACCGTCGATGCCCTTGCGTTTCAACGCATTGTTGGCTACGGAATTCTTGACCGTCAGCGCCGACATCTGCTGCTTGCGCAACGCCAACCGCCAGCGATTAGCCGTGATGGCATCGACCTTAGAACAGTCAACAACAATGAAATCCTTCACATCGCCGATGCGAGACTGGATATCAGCGATAACCATGTCTTTGACTTCACGACCCATTGTCTTCACTCACTTAATCGAACACGTCGGCCAAAATCAAACAGCAACAACAATCGAAGGCAACATTGTCGCTGACACAACAACACCACGCAGATAAACACCCTTTGAGGCGCTCGGCTTGAGACTGCGGATATAACTGAGCAATGACTCAATGTTCTCCTGCAATTTCACGACATCAAACGACATCTTGCCGACAACGCAATGTAAATTCGACCCATTGTCAACGCGGAACTCAACTTTACCCGCCTTGTATTCACGCACAGCTGTCGCAACATCCTGGGTAACAGTACCAGCACGCGGACTCGGCATGAGACCGCGAGGACCAAGCACACGCCCGAGCGGACCAACAACACCCATCATGTCTGGAGTCGCAATCGCAACGTCGAAGTCGAGCCAACCTTCTTTGATCTTGTCTGCAAGCTCTTTCGCCCCAACGAAATCTGCCCCGGCTGTCTGAGCAACCTTAACATTCTCACCCTGAGCAAATACCAACACTCGCTGGGACTTACCGATACCATGCGGCAACACGATCGAACCACGAACAATCTGATCCGCCTGCCGTGGATCGACACCCAAACGAAGAGCAATCTCGACAGTCTGATCGAATCCGACACGCTTGATAGCCTTCGGAAGCGTATCCTCCAAGCCCTTCAACGCCTTGACCGCGTCAGGAAGCGACAACACGCCAAGATCGCTCGCCTTTTTTGAAAGAGTCTTCATCCGCTTTGACTGAGCAGCCATGTCGAGCACCTACGCCGAAACCAAAAAAACTGTACACAAAACCAGAAAACTCAACTAGTCAATCACTTCCAGACCCATGCTTCGCGCGGTCCCCGCAATCATCTTCCGAGCCTGCTCAGGAGATGAAGCATTCAAATCCTCATACTTCTGCTTCGCAATCTGATCCAACTGAGCGGTGGTCACGCTACCAACTTTGCTCTTCAAAGGACTTCCCGAGCCCTTCGCAACCCCAGCAGCCTTCTTCAGCAACACGGCCGCAGGAGGGCTCTTCAGAACAAACTCGAACGTACGGTCATTGTACACCGTAATTACACAGGGAATCGTTACGCCCATCATGTCGCGAGTCTTCTCATTGAACTGCGACACGAACTGGCCAATATTGACCCCATGAGGACCAAGCGCCGTACCAACCGGCGGTGCCGGAGTCGCCTGACCACCCGTCACCTGCACCTTAATCTGAGCAGTAACCGCACGCGCTTTACCCATGACCGAACCAACCCATCAATACAAAATGCAAAACGTCAAACCGACTCGATCTGCCAGTGATCCAACTCGACGGGCGTCGACCGACCGAAAATCTCGATCAACACCGAAACCTTGCCATTGTGCTCGTCAATACCCTCGACTGCGCCTTCGAAATTCTCGAAGGTGCCTTCGCGTATCTTAACAACGTCCCCAACAGCAAACTGTATCTTAACTTTAGGCGCTGCACCAACCTGCTGCTCAGCACGACCAAGCATGCGATCAACTTCGTGCTGCTCCATCGGAAGCGGTTTCCCCGCCGCACCAGCAAAGTCACCAACACCGCCAGTATCTCTTACGAGGTACCAAGTATCATCATTCAGAATCATCTGAATCATGATATAACCCGGAAACAGCTTTCGATCCTGCTCTTTCGGAGATCCGCCTCGAGTATCGACTACCTTCTCGGACGGTATAACGATATCCCCAAAGAACTCCTCAAGCCCCTCCAGCTTAATCTTCTTCAGAAGCGCATCACGAATTGTCCTCTCGCGATTCGTCTGAACTTTCAACACATACCAAAGCATGTCACTGGCCGCAGAACTTCCGACCGCTGCGTCTTTTGCCATCGAGACATACTCCTAAAAATTGAATCGCCAAAATGGGCCGCGTATGTTGATGCTGAAAACCCCAAATTGCAACCACGAATGCCAACCGATTGCAAACTTGACCAGCACTAACACACAACTACGACTTGTATTCAGTAAAGCCAATAAAGCTGAACAGCCAAGTCCAAAGCAAATCGATAAGAAACAAAAACACGCCCAGAGAAAACATCGCAACAAGCACGACAATCGTGGCCTGAACCACTTCGTGACGCGTCGGCCAAGTTACCTTCTCAAGCTCTGACTCAACCGAAACCAAAAAATCAGCAAACTTCGGTATGTTTACCGCGCGGAACGCAAACCAACTGCTCACCGCCCAGATCAACGCGGGAACACCGATCCTTACAGCCTTCGCCGAGGTGCCCAGCATCCCATTTGCCAGCGTCAAACACCCGAAGGCGGCAATGACTACGATGGCGAAGAACGTGAACTGACGAACCATTCGACCTTGGCTGGACTTATACACCCCAAAGCGAAACAATTCCGGCACCAGAGAAGTACCCGCACTTTTGCTCGACATTTGACGCCCAACAACGGTTAAACAGAACCAATCAGCAAACCAGAACCCAACAAAACCAGCAACAAGCACGGGCGGAGGGACTTGAACCCGCAACCTGCGAATTTGGAATCCGCTGCTCTGCCAATTGAGCTACACCCGTTCGATGCAGACCACAAGGGTCTATTTCTTTCGAGACTCTTTATGCAGCGTGTGTCGACGAAGTCTCGGACAGTACTTCATCAACTCCAGACGCTCAGTTCCTCGAGTCTCTTTGATTACACGGTAATTGCGCTGCCCGCTCTCCGTGCACTCAAGCCAAACATACTCTCGCATGACAAAACCTCGAAGCCAAAAAGCGAAACTGCCTGCTGACAAAACCGCCAGCAGGCAGCCCAAATCCACATTACCGAGATATTACTTAATGATCTTTGTCACAACGCCTGAACCAACAGTCTTTCCGCCTTCGCGAATAGCGAAGCGACTCTGCTCAACCAAGGCGATCGGCTTACCCAACTCGACTTCCACCTTCACATTGTCGCCAGGCATACACATTTCAGCACCACCCAGCAACGTTGTTGAACCAGTCACGTCAGTTGTGCGGAAGTAAAACTGAGGGCGGTAACCGCTGAAGAACGGCGTGTGACGGCCACCTTCTTCTTTGCTCAGGACGTATACTTCAGCCTCAAACTGAGTGTGCGGCTTGATGGAGTTAATTGCAGCAAGAACCTGACCTCGCTGAATATCTTCCTTCTTCAAACCACGCAGAAGAATACCAACGTTGTCGCCGGCAATCCCCTGATCCAGAGTCTTCTGGAACATCTCAACCCCGGTGACAGTTGTTTCCTGAGTGTCACGAAGACCGATAACCTGAATCTTTTCGCCGACCTTCACAACACCAGACTCAATTCGCCCAGTCGCAACAGTACCGCGACCTTCAATCGAGAACACGTCTTCGACAGCCATCATGAACGCCTTATCAGCGGCACGCTTTGGCTCAGGAATGTAGCTATCCAATGCTTCCATCAGATTAGTGATGCACTGGCTGAACTTGTCATCAGCTGGATTATCAAGTGCACCGCGAGCGTTGCCACGAACGAGCGGAATGTCGTCGCCAGGGAAGCCGTACTTCGTGAGAAGCTCGCGAACTTCCATTTCAACCAAATCCAACAACTCCTGGTCATCAACAAGATCGCACTTGTTCAGAAACACAACGAGAGCCGGCACGTCTACCTGACGAGCCAACAGGATGTGCTCGCGAGTCTGAGGCATCGGACCATCAGCTGCCGACACCACAAGAATGGCACCGTCCATCTGAGCAGCACCGGTAATCATGTTCTTAATATAGTCAGCGTGACCCGGGCAATCGATGTGAGCGTAGTGCCGATTTGGCGTTTCGTACTCAACATGGCTCGCCGCAATTGTCACAGTCTTGGTAGCGTCACGAACCGTACCACCTTTAGCAATATCAGCATAAGCCTTAATCGTTGCGAGACCCTTAGCAGCCTGAACCGCAAGGATTGCCGCTGTTGTTGTCGTCTTGCCGTGGTCGATGTGACCGATGGTTCCCACGTTAACGTGCGGCTTCGTTCGCTCAAACGTACCCTTTGCCATTACCCCAACTCCAGATCAAACTGTGCCAGGACACCAAACGAAGCCCGGCAAATTAACCACGAAAAGAACCCAACAGCACCTCACCGCGAGGCACCAGCACACTCAACGAAACAACCAACCACCCTAGCAGAAAAGCTGCTGAAGGGACTTGAACCCTTGACCCCGTCCTTACCAAGGACGTACTCTACCAACTGAGCTACAGCAGCAATCTCCGCGATCAAGCTGTCCCCAGAACGCAAAGAGCGGGCGATGGGAATCGAACCCACACAACCAGCTTGGAAGGCTGGAATTCTACCATTGAACTACGCCCGCGTCGCTGGAACACCTGGACAGCCCCAACACAGCATCTCGCAAAACCCAAAGTTTACACCTTAGATGCGAGAATTGGGGGAAACAGGATTCGAACCTGTGAAGGCTAACGCCATCAGATTTACAGTCTGACCCTTTTGGCCGCTTAGGTATTCCCCCTTATTCACACTCCAAACACAAACTCTCTCTAAATAGCCAGCACCTGCGAATGCACAGCACCATGAGAGGTCCAGGCTCGAAGGTTCGCGGAAGCTAGCGGAGGGACTTGAACCCACAACCACCGGTTTACAAAACCGGAGCTCTGCCAATTGAGCTACACTAGCGCGGACCGGATGCGGTGGCGAGTCGCGGAGTATAGCAATCGGATCTCGTCAGGCAAGGCAGATCCCGGAAAGCTCCCAACAACGGGGCAACTCCCGCTCCTGGCGGCAACATTTCCCCAGAATTGGCTCCGATCGACCCTGACAGACCCGACTTTCAACCCCTCAACTCATCGCCCTTCCGATGGATCCCCATGTTGTCGACAGGCGAACCGCCGTTCTCTACAGTTTTTCTCAGAAGCCGGGAATCTCAAATGATCGACGCTCCGCAATTCGCCGCAGCTTCTCCAAAGTCCTCACCTCAATCTGCCGCACGCGCTCCTTCGTAACACCTAGTCGTGTGCCAACCTCTTCGAGCGTTTCTGGCTCAACACTGTCCCCAAGCCCAAATCGACATAATATGACCTTTTGTTCACGCCCATCGAGCTCACCGAGCAGTTCCTGAATGACAGCTCGCTGAGAACGGTTCGCATGTTCATCACTAAAGAATGCGCCTCGCCGTTCGGCTGACTGAGTGAAAACGTCCTCCTGCCCTGTCTGAAACCGTGTTAACCGTTGGTGCTCGGCGGGAACTGAGCGAGTGAAGTTCTTCAGAATTGCCCATGAGGCATACGTTGAAAACTTGTTCCCCCGAGAGTAATCAAACTTTTCAACAGCCCGAATTAAGGAGATATTTCCATCACTGACCAGTTCAAAGAAGCCCGTGTTTGACTTGAGATATCGCTTGGCGATGGAAACAACTAAGCGCAGGTTCGACTGAATCAGAAGATTCTTGATTCCCGAGATCTCCCCCAGAAGCCGCTCAAGACGAGAAATCAGCCGAGCGGAAGGTTTCGTGGAATCCAAGCCGGCTCGCAGCTGCAGAAATTGAAACTTCCTGAAGTTCATCTTCCGAAAGTAGTACTGCTCCTCAGCCTTAGTCAACAGCCTGACTCGATACAGTTCTCCAAGGTAGGCTGGCAAGCCGGACGGTATCCGTGCAGGTCGTTCTTCTTCGGAAACCTCTGGCGGCTTCCCACAAATGACTGCCTCCGCCGAGGGACTCCGGAACTGATTGTTGTCTATAAACTCAACAACTTCCGCAAGCACTCTGCGAGCCCGCGCCTGTACCAAGGCGGTATGGACTGCCGTTCGACTGACGTGGAAACTTTGCGCCAGACACTCAACGCTTTGCCCCTGCTCTGCCTTTACAAGCATCCTTTCCCCAATAGTTTCAGGGGATTCCGGCATATCTGTGGCGAGATGCAGCTCTTCCCTGCTCAAGGACAG
>CANHVD010000044.1 GCA_947463775.1 Planctomycetaceae bacterium
AATGCAGCCGTGTAGACGGGTTCGCCATGGCCAGGGAAAGTGATGACCGGGTTGCCGGTTGCTGCATCAAAGACTTTACAGGTCTTGTCACGGCTGCTGCTCACCAGGCGTTGTCCGTTCGGAGACCAGTTGATGTCCATAACCCAGTCAGCATGGTCTTCGATATGAGTCGTCTGTTCGCCAGTTGCTGCGTTGACCACGTAGATTGATCGATCTGCACCAGCACAGGCAATCTGCTGGCCGTTAGGGCTGAAGCTGAGAGCAAAAACGGCATCGCGTGAACGCATCAGTGTGCGAACCAGAGTTCCATCAGCCGCAGAGAACAGTTTGACTTCGCCCAGCTGTCCGGGGGTACCGGCAGCGACCGCCAGAGTTGTCCCATCGGCACTGAACTCAACGTCGTAAATTCGTTCGGCGACGTTTGAAATGCGTCGAACCAGACTCCCATCGGCGGTATTCCAGACCAACACCTCATGGTATCCCGAAGAGGCGAGCTGAGAGCCATCTGCATTAAACGCGACGGCCGTGACAGGAATCGCGACGCGATATTCGTTCGGCGGCAGTGGTTGCGATCGTTCAGGCATTACGTCAAACAAATCGGCAGTGACTGGTACGCCTGCGTCCAGAGGAGCACCGACATCAATCCACTGCTTAACGATCGCAATCTCTTCAGGTTTCAGAGGATCAGCATCTTTCGGCATTGACCCATCCTGAATCATTGTAAGCAGCAACGATTCAGCACTCTTGTGGGCCGTGAGGGCTGGTCCTGCTTCTCCGCCCTTGCTGAGTGCTGCAAAGGAATCAAGATTCAGTCGGCCACCCGGGCTTCGAGTGTTATGGCATGCAATACAACGCTCGGCGAAGATTGGCGCCACATGCCGAGAAAATGAAATGAAACGCCCAAGTGGTTCGAGAGCAGATTCTGCCTGCTTCCTGGCGATCAACGATTCACTATTGATGATCTGAAGTTCTGCGTTCAGTTTCTGAAGTGATGGCTCGAGTCCAGTCAATTGAGCCTGAAGAGCTTTTTGCCATGCGTCACCTTCGATCTTCTGAGTCTTCATCGCAGCGTCGCGGGAATTTGCAGCCGCCAATGCCTCAGTAGCGGCTGTGGCTGCGGTATTCACAGGTGCAGCAGCAGCAACGGCAGCTGTATGCTCGGCTGTTTTCTTTTCCATTTCAGCTTTGGCAGCTACCAGCAACTTGCCCTGCTCATCGCGACGAGCCGTAACCTGAGCAACGAGAGCGTCAGTGTTTGCCTTCAGCGGTGCGAAGTCAGCGATGGCTTTCTCCAGCCCCTGAATTGCGGCTGTCGAATCAATGCCGGTGAGCTTTGCGGCTTCTCGCAGAGTTGCCAGAGACTTTTCCAATGACGCAACTGAATTTGCAAGTGTGCCGACCGATGCTGTTGCTGCCTTAAGTCGTTCTTCTTCCTGAGTCAGTGTTGTGTTGACGGTATCAACGGTTGTCTGAGCAGCCGTCAAGGCTGTCTGAGCATTTGCGACGGTCGTATTCGCGGCGTCTGCAGCGGTCTTTGTTTCTACGATTTTTTTGTCCAGTTCCGGACGCTGAGCTGCGATTGCGGCAATCTGTTGTTCGGCATCAGTCGCCTTGCTTCGCCATTCGACTGAGGATTTTCGAAGTGTTGCAAGCTGAGTTTGAAGCTGCTTCTGAACTTCCTGGAGAGCTGTCAGTCTTGACGTAACCTTGTCAGCATTCGCCACAAGGACATCCGCCGCGTCGTGCTGTGGCAGCGCTGCCGTCATGTCCGCGATCTGTTTCTCAATCGCTGCTGTTTGGTCCTGCAGTGCCTTTGCTTCTGTTGCTTCGGCAGTCGCGCGAGCCTGTGCTTCCTGCAGTTGCTTTTGGATCTCCTGCGCACGCTGTGCGGCAACTGTGGCCGCACCCTGCTTGAGCGTAAATTGTTTTTCTGTTTCCTGCTTCTTCAGTCGCTGCTGCTCAATGTCCTGCCGGACTTTTGCAGCCCCGGAGAGCGGAGCTTCCTGAGCATTGACGGAAGAAACCGTGCTCGGAAAACAGAGTGAAAACCCAAGGAGGGTCGTGATCATAAGCTGTCGGAAGGATAAACGAGGCATGGAGAGTCCTCAGGTTGAAGCGCGGCGGGATGCCGTTGTTGCCGAAATGCAACATGACATTCAACATTAGGATTCAGGTTTCGACGTGCCGTGTCAAGCTCACCGGAATCGGCAAACTCCACCATGAAGGAAATCCGTAGTTCGGCTTAACCCCTGGAACCGGAATCTTCGGAACACCTGTACGGGCCCGTTTTGCAGACTCACGGCCTGAAAAGCACCAGTTTCCGCACGCAGGGTGGGCTGATTGCCATAGCAAACGGGAACCGAACAGAGTCAAATTGCTGTATTGTTCGAGAAACCATGGTTGCGGTGGGATCAGGCTCTTTGAATTCCCCTGTGTTCCATCTAAGACAGGAAAGCGAGTCCTGATCTGCATTGAGTTCGAAATTGTCTTCCTGACTCCCTGCCTGAGTGATTTTCATATTTGAAATTCTATGACCACGCTATCTCCGACTACACCATCTGTCACCCTTCCAGAGCCTTCCCCCGTTGAACTGATCCAGTCCAGCATTGCTGACCTGAGGCTTAGGCTATTAAACCATCCGATCTACAATCGGATTGAGACCCTGGCCCAACTTCGAGTTTTCATGCAGCATCATGGATTTGCCGTATTGGATTTTATGTGGCTGCTTAAGCGACTGCAGCGTGAACTTTGTTGTGTTGAAGTGCCCTGGGTGCCTGCGACGAATCCAGAGCTTTCTCGATTCATCAATGAGATCGTGCTGGCTGAGGAAAGCGATGAAGATGGTGATGGCTCTTTCGCCAGTCACTTCGAACTCTACCTGAGGGCAATGCGTGATGTCGGCTCAGATGTGACGCCTTTGCTGTCGTTCGTGGATCGACTTAAGAACAGAGCTGTCGTCGCTGATGCTTTAGCCCAACTCGCGCCTTCTGAAACCGTTCAGGATTTTGTGGGGTTCACCTTCGATATCGCATCGAAGGGACTGACAGCAGAAGTTGCCTCAGTGTTTTGCTTCGGTCGCGAAGACATTATTCCCGAAATGTTTGAGCGGCTCTTGCGGGGATTTGAGCCGTCCGCAATCAGTGCACCTCGGTTCGCTTATTACGTTCGTCGTCATATTGAGCTTGACGGCGATCAGCACGGCCCATTGGCTCTGAGGCTAGTGAATTCACTGTGCGATAGCGACGAGAAAACGAGTGCAGCGATTGCAGCGGCGCGTCGAGCTATTGAACTGCGAATCCAGTTGTGGGACGGAGTACTCCAGCAGCTTGATTCAACAGGCTGAAACAGAACGGGGCTGCGTGACTTGAAGTCCTCGCAGCCCCAAAGTTTTGAATACACCTTGATGCAAGCCCATCTTGGTTTAACCAGATGGAAGTTATTTCAGGTTGTAAACCAACAGCTTATCCATATCACGCAGATACAGTTTCCCGTCGGCGATGACCGGATGAGCCCATGCCGGGCGATTGCTGCGTTCTGGTTGATCGAAGCGGCCAAGTTCTGTGTATTTCTGCGTGTCAGCCGCCAGAAGTACGACAGGCCCATTTTCGTTGCGGAAAACAATCTTCTTGTCGGCGTAAACAACGGAGCCTTTCATGCTGCGTTCTCGCCATGTCGGCTTCCCGGTCTTGAGTTCCACGCAGGACAACATGTCCCCGTTCGAGCCAAAGACGTGGCCGTCCAACAGTACCATCCCGCCATGGTGATTCTTCATGTCTTTGGTGAAGTAGACCTGTTTCGCCTGCACGGATTTTCCTGACGGAATCAACTGCACCAGTTCAGCACCAGTGCCGTAATCGGAGGAGCTGAAAACATAGTTGTCAACAACCAATGGTGTCGCGCAATTCGCTGTTCCGTTTGAAGACGCGTTTTGGCCCCATAATGGTTCACCGTCGTCGGCTCGCACGCCGCAGATGCCCTTCGATGTGAAGATGACATACTGTTTGATCTTTCCGATCGTCATTGCGACTGGCGATGCGTAGGAAGCTGCCGGCTGTTCAGGGACCTTACTCTTCCAAATTACGTTTCCGGACTTCGCATCGAGTGCGACGACTGTTGCATCGCTGCCACCCGGAGAGCAGATGACTTTGCCATCGTCGATCAGCACGGACTCACTGATACCCCAGGTGATATTACCACCGTCAAAAGATTTCAGGATGTTGACCTGCCAGACCATTTCGCCGTTGTCAGCTTTGATGCAACTAAGATCGCCGTTGCCTCCAAGAGAATAGACCATGCCATCAATGACGGTAGGCGTTCCGCGAGGACCATTGCCCTGCCCTTCCTGATACTCGTCGCCGTTTCGAGTTTTCCAGACGATTTCTCCAGTCTTGCGATTGAGTGCGATGACCTGCTCGCCTCCGTCGACATTGCCCATCGTGTACATCAACTCGCCAACCAAAGAAACGGAGGCATAACCTTCACCGATTCCTGAGATTGTCTGCAGAAGTTCCGGGCCGCCTTCCGGCCACTTGTCCGCAAGTCCTGATTCCGGACTCAGATTGTCACGTTGTGGACCGCGGAACTGATTCCAGTCACCCGCTGCGAGGGCCGTTGGTTTCGCCGCCGTTGCCGACTTCTTGCTGCGACTCGAACGACTTCCGGATTGTGCCTCAATGTCGTGGCAGATCAGTAGAACTGACAAAATCAAACTGGTGCAACACACGAATCGTTTCATCGCCTTCCTCGCATCCTGTGAATCATTAGCCCTATGACATGAACTCACGGAGTGTAACGACCTGGGTGTGCTCTTTGTCTAGTCCGAAGCTTTGTTCGCGTTATCCCGCTGTCTTGTCTCGATGGCCCATACACGCATTTTAAGTTGTTCGACAATTCTGAGCTGATCATATTGGCTGTGGATTCGAAAGTATGATTCAGAACGCGAAGCCAATTGTTTCGAGAAACGTCGCGATCGCGTTGTAGCTTCCATGCAGAATGATCGCAGACAACAAGGCCGTCCCCGAGTAAGAAATCTGAGGGGTTGTTTTTTCCGCCTGAAACGATTTCCACATCCGCATGACTCCAACTCCGGCCAGCAGTGAGCAGGACGAATGCAGAAGCACGCAGATCGTCCATCGCCATTGGGCGAGACTGACCGATGGATTTGGAATATAGACCCGCAGATAAATAACATTCTCCACTGCTGCAAAGGCCAGACCGGATGCGAAGCAGCAGATCAGAATCTGAGTCGAGGACCGAAACAGCCAAGGACGCTTTTCAACAATCCAGAGTGGTAATGCGACCTTCATAATCTCTTCGATCGTCGGGCCGATCGCGATGATGGTTAGAAGTCCCGACTGTGTTGCGCCCTCGATCAGTGTTCCCAGAATCGCCAGCGGTCCGCCAATGATGACCGTCAGGATGGTAATTAGCCACGACGTTTTAGCTGATGTCGATTCCCTCATTTGCAGATAGTAACCGAACCATGTCACTGCATGGTCTGGTGCTTCTCCAGAAAGAGATCGTGAGAGTCCGGGTTCGTCCCAGACGGAATGATCAACCTCCGGCCGAATAAACGAGTTTGTGTCAACTACGGGGCTGTCGTTGACATCGCCGTGATGAATAACAGATTTCATCCATGGCTCGGCGAATACCGATGGATCCGCGGTGCTCGCCTGGTTCGCACCCGGGATAGTGGGAGGCTTGAATGGAGATTCATCATCTTTGGGACGTGTTTGTTCCGGCATGGTATAACCAGGCTTCGCCCGCAAAGAAGAGTGACTGTTAATATCGCCCCGGTTGAGTCACGGCGACGATGTTACCGAAATGAGTGCGATCTCGAACTTCTTCAATTGCTTGGGCGAGCGACGTAGGCGGTTGCTGTGGCAATAACGACGGCCATTGGCAGGCTGTTTTTGGACTTGGCAACGCCGGTGATGTTGGCCGAGTTAACACGCAGGTTACAGATTGCATTAAATCCCTGCTGCCGAGCTTGATCGATAAGACGAACGATTGCTTCTCTTTTGGCCCGGACCTGAAGTGTCTGCAGAGATTTGATTTCTCCGCCAAAAAAGCCTCGCCAGCCGGCAAGCCAGCTCTTCAGATAATCGCTGCCAATCACAACCTCCGACATCACGATGGTTGGATCCTGAACTCCTGAGACAGCCATAGGAAAAGTCTTCAGGTTCGTCACGAGGAAATCACGATTGGCGGCTTCCTTCTGATCAAGCTCCGCAAAATGATTCTTTTCGACTGAGCGGCCAATAATCATCCCGCAGACAACCAGAGGAACCGCAAAGAATAACAGAGAGAAAATGAGTTCCATGAAGTCGACTCCAGCTTAAATAAAGAGATTCAGCCGATCTTCCGCAACATGACTGCTGTTCCATAGGCATACAGCTCCGCAGCTCCCGCCGTCACAGCGCTGGTAGTGAAACGCACGTTGATGACGGCATCCGCTCCCAGTTGCTGAGCCTGTGCCATCATTCGCTGTACGGCTTCTCGTCGAGATTCCGTCAACAGCTCCGTGTAACCTTTCAGTTCGCCGCCAACGAGATTCTTGAGCCCTGCGGCAATGTCACGCCCTGCATGTTTTGTGCGGACCGTGTTTCCCTGCACAAGGCCCTTCATCTCAGTGATTTCGTAACCCGTAACCGTTTCTGTGTTCGTAAGAATCATGGTGCTGCCTACGGTGTTGAATAAAAGGAAATGCCTCGGAACGCCGATGCTGAGAAGTTATCATGGAAAGCATCCGATGCATAGCCTTCAGAATCGCAGATAGAAGTCACGTGTGAGCTGCCGAAATGAGTCCGTGTAGTGGTGGTGCTGTTCGTTCTCAACAATCAGCTCCTGCGGGATCACTGGAGAATCCGCCGGAACGGTTTCGAACTCGAGCAGGATACGGTGAGGTGACAGACTGGGTTTCGATCGGACATGACATTGGCGGCGGCAGGAAAGATTCCGCTCTTGGGCCGAGTGAATAAAAGACGTTGAATCACCAAACGGCAGCACGACGACAAAGCGGCCGTAACTGTGCAGCAGTAGCCTCACAGAATTCAGCAGCTCGTCGTGGCAAAGGGAATCCGTATGACGAGCCAAATTGCGACGGCTCTCGTTCGCTTTCAAGGAGTCAACAAACCACGGAGGATTAGAGACGATCAGTGAGTAGGCCTTGTCATGCAGACCGCTGGAAGCAAAACTTTGAATTGGCTGGTGATGCATGTTCAGTCGCTCCGGCCATGGGCTTGCAGAAAAGTTTCTCGCTGCCTGTTCAGCGGCATTTGGCTCGAGCTCTACTGCGTCGACGATTGCATTTGGAAACCGCTGAGCCATCATCAGCGCGATCAGGCCCGTACCAGTGCCGATGTCGAGGATTCTCTCCGGCTGTTCAGCCTGCGCCCATGCTCCCAGCAGAATGCCATCCGTGCCGATTTTCATCGCACAGCGATCCTGGTGAACCACAAATTGCTTGAATCGAAAAATACTCTCCATCTCGTGAGCCTCTCAGATCGAAGCTCACGAATCAATTCTGGTGAGTTCTGTGATCACTTGATTCCGGGGTTTGTCCTATCAGCCGCAACTTATAGACGCTCGGGTCAGGACAGTGTTTCGGCAGAACATCGGATCTCTGCTATCAGAAAAACTATTCCTTATTGCCTATTCCACCGCACATTGTTGCCTTGTTTATCAAGGGGCGAAGCATTTTGAGTAACGCGGTGAAGGGTTTTCGCAACGTCGGTCGTTCAGAAATCGCGACAACTCAGAATGAGTTTAATCCTTGACGACGGTTTGCTCTCCAAAAAGGGATTCTGCCCATGATTCTGTCCATTGCAGGCTTCTATAGGAAATAGTCGACCATTCATTCCGTTCAGAACCTTTCTTGAGATCCCGAAAATGCTGCAGAGTCTTGTCCGCCTTGAAGGTCGTATTCCCACGAAATACCGATTTACTCGCCGATTTTCACGAGCCATCATTCATCGGTTTCAGCAGAAGATTTTGAACTTCTACAAGGGGCCTGAAGTCACCGGGTTGATCCGCCGGGTTCGTGCAGAAGTAGATTGCCAGATCTTTTCAAACGAAGGGTACATGGTTTATTCCGTCGCACGTGCTCAGTCCACCATGGACGGAGCAATGGCAGAAGTGGGGACTTATCAGGGCGCCTCAGCGAAACTCATCTGCGAAGCAAAAGGCAGCGCGGAATTTCACGTGTTCGACACGTTCTGCGGACTGGTCGACGCCAGCGACAACGATCCCCTATTTCGTCAAAGCGACTATTCTTCCAGTGAGAATTCTGTTCGTCAGTATTTGTCGCAATACCCGAACGTCCATATCCACAAAGGGTTCTTTCCTGCTGCCACGGGCGATGTGGTTCGCGATAAAAAATTCTCGTTCGTGAATCTGGATGTCGACACATACGCAAGCACTCGTGACAGTCTGGAGTTCTTTTATCCTCGGCTGTTGCCTGGCGGGATTTTGATGTCTCACGACTATGCTCAGGCTGAAGGTGTTCGCAAGGCGTTTGAAGAAGTCCTGGGTTCAAAGCCAGAGTCCATCATCGAGTTGCCTGAAAGCCAGTGTATGTTTATCAAACAGGGCTGAAAGTCGACCGAGCATCCGTCGTAGTCGGGTTTGGCAGTTTTCGACGATCCTGATGGTAAAGATGGTTTACAGAGATAGACTCCGCTGATGCTCGTCTGGTCTGAAATCAACCTGTCAGGATCGTCAAACAATGAAATGCCCTGCCCTGCTTCTTGTATTGGCTCTTTTGACGCCGGTGGCTGGCTATGGACAAGATCCGGTTGTTCGAGTTGTCGTGTGGGATGAGCAGCAGCCGCAACAAAAGCAGGCTTACGAGAATTTTCTGGGCAATGCGATTGCAGAGCATCTGACAAAGCAACCTGGCTTGCGAGTCATCTCGGCGAACCTTAGCCAGCCTGATAAAGGACTGCCTTCAACTCTGCTGGATAACACCGATGTGTTGGTCTGGTGGGGGCATGTGCGACATGATGAGATTTCCCCGGAAGTTTCACGAGATATCGTCGCCAGAATCAAAGAGGGACGACTGGCCCTGATAGCTCTTCACTCCGCTCACTGGGCCAATCCATTTGTCGAAGCGATGAATGAGCGAACTCGTGAGGACGCTCGGCGAAGGTACCCGGACCCTCCTTCCGGGCCACCGGTTCAGTTTGAGTTTATCGCACCCGAGGGTCGATTTGTCCCGACGGCAGATTCCATCGTAACGCCAGCGTATTACGCAAAACGTCGAGGCAACGCGCTCACTGTTCGAGTCGATCTGCCGAATTGTGTGTTTCCTTCTTATCGGCCCGATGGCAAACCCAGCACCGTGAAGGTTTTGAAGCCAGACCATCCTGTGACGGCCGAGCTGCCTGCTTCGTTCGAGATTCCTCAGACCGAGATGTATGCGGATCCTTTTCACGTGCCGGAGCCGGATGAAGTTCTTTTCGAAGAGACATGGGAAGCCGGTGAAAGTTTTCGAAGTGGTCTCATCTGGAAGATCGGAAACGGTCGAGTGTTCTATTTTCGCCCAGGCCACGAAACCTATCCCGTCTACAAGCAGGAGTTGCCACTTCGAATCATCACGAATGCAGCGTTGTGGCTTGGCAAGTCAACCGCGAACTAAGCTTCATGCCCTCTTGGACTGCGGCAGCTTGCTGCCGCTTTCGTGCAGGCAGCCTGCTGCCAAGCAACGGATTGGACAGGCGTTGGAGATCCGGCGGTATGCTCCACAGCAGGCTGTGGAGCGGAAAGCTGCAGCGGGCTGCAGCAGTCCAGAGAAGGGGTCAGCTCTACCTAATCTGGCGTTGGCGAACCTCGCGGTATCAGGGTGATTCTGCTAAAGTCGAGGGAATCACGGTGTGGTTGCTATTGGCAATCGGAGACCGATCTCAATCCTCATAAATGCAGAATGCATCCAGTGGTCCTGTCGCCACAAATACGGTCACTATGAATCTTAGCCTCCATCAACAGCGTGAAGTCCGAGAACTGCTTGCTACCGGTCATCGTGATCAGGCTGTTATGCGTCTTCGTGAAGTCACCGGGTGCGATCAGGCGACGGCAGAGGCGGACATCGACGTCATGGCTTTAAACAGTTCGGCGGGAGTCGTGCCGGCTGCCGATCATGTCCGTGTTGATGAATCACGTTCGCGTGGATCAGCCTGGACACTCATCGCGGCGATCTTGGTCTTCGTTGCGATTCTTGGCACGGTTTATCTCTATCTGTTCCCAAGATTGCGGGGTGAGTATGTCTCGGCGACTTCGACTCTCGAGCTTCATGCAATAAGTTCTTTGGAAGAAACCGGCAGCCTGTCGCTGACTTTGCCTGATGGCTCAAAGGTGATTGCGGATGATAAGACGCTCCTAAAAGCGGCCGATTTTTCCTTATTTCGAGGTGATGAGTTTCAGCTGCCTGCACGACTGACGTTGTGTTTTTCCGAGTCTGGACGCGAACGTTTGAGAACTCCCGAAGTGATGGCTGCGAAAGAATTGGTCGTCATCCTGAACGGCCGTGCGATAGCTCGTACCCGACCTGCGGGATGGACTGAGACAAGCATTGTCATTGAACTGCCGGGGCTGTCTTCTTCTGACGCCAATGAGATTTTTGCCCGACTGACGCAATGAACCGGCGATGCTGATTGCCAGTTGACTGGAGGCTCAACGAGATTGTTCGCTGGGCGCTGCGGCGTTCTTTTCCTCTGGGCATTTCCAGAGTTTGTGCAATAGTTCGAACATCTCGGGATCGTGCTTTTGTAATTCTTCCTTGTTAAACGGAAAGAAGTCATTCGTCGAAAAGAAAGCTTCGCTACATTCGGCGAAATACTCCATGGGGTTTGTCATGGCATATGCCTTCACTCGAGCTGACCGGCCATCTCCGAATCGTTGTTCAACGTCGTCATAGAGTCCTGCTGCGCGGGCTCTTTCGAATGCGGCCTGAACGTCCTTGTTTCCGAAACCATCCGGAAGAAATCGATCGTGATAAGCGTGAGCTAACTCATGCAATGCAAAGTTGGGCATGCGTTTGGTTTCACGTTCGAAGATCTGAATGTTGGTAAACTCGACAGCCTTTGCCATCACGGTGTCACGGTTGTTGTCCATCAGCCAGCCAGCTCCGGGATGATATTCAGCTCGTTGCTGTGAATCCGGGTACTCAGGCGAAAAATACAGTGGCACTTTCTGAAGTTCGGCCACGGCTTCGGACGGCACGACACGAGTGATCTCCTGCAATTGAGCCTTCAACAGTTTTTTGGCTTTGGCCGTGGCTGCTTTATCTTCTCTCAGGAGTTTGTTGTCGACATGGAGGCTCCAGCCTTCGACCGTCGATGTACTGCGTTTGATCTTCGGCTCGTCGAACAGACCAAATGCTGTTGTCGATGCAATACAAGCCAGCATGAACAAGAGATTCCGGAAGTTCATAGAGGCTGATTTTCTGTGTGATGTGTTTCGTCGGTCGGGAAAGTCCAGGACGTTCTGGCAACAATCGAAGAGCTTTGCATGTCCTCTTTGGGAGGCATTCTCGATTCATGTTACCCGATGCTCAATGCAGTTATACTCCGGAAGCGGTCTCCAGTCACGAATCCCCCGATGCCGAGTAAGTTGATGTCTCCCGAGGAATTCCGAAAGTATGGTCATGCGGTCGTCGACTGGATTGCTGACTACCGAACCAGGCTTGCGACTCTCCCTGTGATGGCGAAAACGGCTCCCGGCGAAGTCCGAGTGATGTTGCCGGACTCACCGCCGGAGCATGCAGAATCTTTCGATTCGATTCTCAGCGATCTTGATCGAGTTGTCCTGCCGGGACTTTCGCTTTGGCAACATCCCAGATTCTTTGGATACTTCCCTGCGAACAGCTCACTCGCCAGTGTCCTTGGAGACTTTCTCAGCACAGGTCTGGGAGTGCTCGGTCTTGCCTGGCAGTCCAGCCCGGCTCTGACTGAGATTGAAGAAGTGGCAACCGATTGGTTGCGGCAAATGGTCGGTTTGTCCTCCGCCTGGAATGGAGTGATTCAGGACACTGCTTCGACCAGCACATTGATCGCTCTACTCTCTGCCCGAGAACGCGCGACGAACTATAGTCTGGCACAAGGCGGACTTCAGAGCGAAAAAGATCCGTTGGTTGTTTACGTGACTGCTCATAGTCACAGTTCTGTCGACAAAGCCGCATTGCTGGCTGGGTTTGGTCGGGCCAACATTCGAGTCGTGGCACATGACAGCTCCTTTGCCATGAGACCCGATGCGATGGAACTGGCCATTGAGGATGATAAAGCCGCAGGAAGGATTCCCTGTGCTGTTGTGGCGACAACCGGGACGACAACTACGACGGCGATTGATCCGATTTTGACCATCGCGGAAGTGACAACTCGTCACGGGCTTTGGCTTCATGTCGATGCGGCCATGGCTGGTTCAGCGATGATTCTGCCGGAGTTTCGCAGCCTGTGGGACGGAATTGAAAGTGCCGATTCAATTGTGCTCAACCCACACAAGTGGCTGGGAGTTGCCTTCGATTGTTCTGTGTACTTCGTCAGAGATTCACAACATTTAATTCGAGTGATGTCGACGAATCCCAGTTATCTGCAAACCTCCGCAGACGGACAAGTCAAAAACTACCGCGACTGGGGGCTTCCCCTTGGGCGTCGCTTTCGGGCTCTCAAGCTTTGGTTCCTGATCCGAGAGCAGGGAGTCACTGGTCTGCAGCAGCGATTGCGGCGAGACATCGAGAACGCGCGCTGGTTGGCTGAAGTGGTTCGCCAGACTCCGGGCTGGAATGTATTGGCCCACGTTTCGTTACAAACAGTCTGTTTGAGATACGAGCCCGTCGGTATGTCCGGAGAGTCACTAGATCAGTTCACGTTGAATTGGGTCAATGAATTGAATCGATCGGGCTACACCTATCTCACCCCGGCAATTCTTGAGGGGCGGTGGATGGTTCGAGTTTCCATCGGAGCCGAGCAGACGGAGCGGGTTCATGTGGAACAGCTTTGGCGTGCTTTGCAGGCGGCTGTGTTGCGGACAACGTAACTTCAGGGACGAGCAATAACGGAAAGCGATGAAGACTTGCATTCCGGATCCATGCGGACGATCCTCCAGTCTGCCACCAATCAAAAAACGATTGAGTCTGAGATTCACATCACGTCTGAGACTCGCTCCCTGTTGTTTCCAACTGTTCGGAGTCTGTCATGAACGGTATTTCTCGTCGTTGCTTTTTGGCGTCATCAAGTTCGGTTGCCGCACTCACCATGTTGAACGCAAAAGCTCAAGGCGACGAGCGCAACCCGGCCGAGCCGATTATCGATATTCATCAGCACACGACTTACCGTGCTCGCACGCCGGAACAGCTCATTGCACACCAAAGAACGATGGGGGTCACTCAGACGATTCTGCTTCCGGCCGGATCTTCTGTGAACACGCCCTCTACCGGTGAAGGAAAGCACAACACTCTTGGTGGAGTAGGCGCCGGAGGAAATGATACTGCGATCGCGATGGCACGACAGTACACCGGTGAGTTCTTCTTTGGCGCGAATGAAGTCACCGACCTTGCCGAAGCTCGTATGGAGGTTTCAAAGTATCTGGAACTTGGTGGAGTCATCATCGGCGAACAAAAATTCAGCGTTGAATGCGACTCCAAAGAGAGTCAGCTTCTTTATGAACTGGCCGCAGAGTTTAATGTTCCGATCCTGATGCATTTGCAACACGGCACCTACAACATGGGGTTCGAACGTATCTACAAGATGTTCGAAAAGTTTCCGAAGACCATGTTTATCGGACATGCTCAGACCTGGTGGGCAAACATCGATAAGAATCATGCTGATCAGAACAATCTCTATCCTAAAGGGAAGGTCACGGTAGGCGGATTGACGGATCGTTATCTGGCAGACTACCCAAACATCTTTGCAGATATGTCGGCCGGTTCAGGACTCAACGCGCTGACTCGCGATGAAGATCATGCTCGTGGATTTCTGGAACGACACCAGGACAAAGTGTTGTACGGTAGTGATTGCGATGATCGAGTTGGGCAAGGATCGGCCTGTCAGGGATCACAGACGGTTGCTGCAATCCGCAGATTGAGCACATCGAAGACCGTCGAGCGAAAAATCCTGCATGAAAACTCGAAGAAACTGTTTCGACTGCCGACAGCTTGAGATCAGAATCTAAAGTCTGGCGTCCTGATCCGTTTGAGAAGACCTGAGTTCTGAAACAGATCGAGATATTCTGCCGAGAAGAATTTTGTCCTGCCCGCCCTGCCCTGCCACTGGTTTCCTGCCATGAGTTCACTGATATCGCGCTCCGTTACAATAATCATGCCTGCCCTGGTCATGGTCGTTTCCGCGACGACGATTGCGGCGGATGAAGAGGGCGTCCAGTTCTTTGAGCAGAAGATTCGACCTGTTCTGGTCGAACATTGTTACGGATGCCATTCCGTGGAGGCACAGACTCAAAAGAAGCTTCAGGGGGGATTGTTTCTGGATTCTGCGGCCGGTGTTGGGGCTGGTGGTGAGACAGGTCCCGCATTGATAAAGGGCAACTCCGCCGAGAGTCTGCTGCTTAAGGCGATGAAGTATGATGGCATGGAGATGCCGCCAACCGGCAAGTTATCTGATGAAGTGATCGCCGACTTCGCCAAATGGATTGATCTGGGTGCACCGGATCCTCGTGAAGGTGAAGCTCCTGTCAAACCAAAGCGTGAGATCAACCTCGAAGAAGGAAAACATTGGTGGTCGTTTCAGCCGTTGAAGGACGTGACGCTTCCCGATCCTCATAAGCCGATTGATGGATTCATCCGACAAGCGCAGGGAGCGAATGGATTGAAGCCAAATTATCCGGCTGCGAAAGAAAAGCTGATTCGTCGCGCGTACTTTGACTTGGTCGGTCTGCCTCCAGCGCCGGAACAGGTGATGGCGTTTGTTGCGGATTCATCACCGAACGCGTTTGAGAAGGTGGTCGACGAACTGCTTGCGAAACCCGCTTACGGAGAACGCTGGGCTCGACATTGGCTGGACACGGCGCGATTTGCGGAGAGTGGTGGTTACGAATTCGATGGGTTCCGTCCGGGAGCTTATCACTACCGTGATTGGGTGATTCGTTCATTGAATAATGACATGCCTTATGACCAGTTCGTCAAGATGCAGTTGGCGGGAGATATCCTGCAACCAGATGACATCAATGGAGCAGCCTCGACCGGGTTTCTCGTCGCTGGCCCTTATCCCGGGCAGATTACCGCAAAGACCGTCGAGCGAATTCGTTACGATCAGCTCGATGACATGATGATGACCATCGGAGGCTCCATGCTCGGGCTGACACTGGGCTGCGTTCGTTGTCACGATCACAAGTACGATCCGATTCCACATCAGGACTATTATGCACTGGCCGCATCGCTCGCCACAACAGGTCACGGTCCACGGACGTTGGATCTTGATGAAGCCGCGACGGAAAAGGCCCTTGAGAAACATAAGCTTGATCACGAACCGCTAGTCATAGCACTCAATGATTTTGCAGCAAAGGAGCTGCCTGCTCGCTTTATCGCATGGCGTGATAAGGATCTAGTCAATCAACCAGAGACAACTCGATGGCAGACTCTGGAAGCCATCACAACAGAAGCCGAACGTTCATGGCTCAAGGTTCTTCCGAACGGAATCATTGCGCATGATGGCTTGCTGAATCCGGGGGCAAATGTTCGTCAGCGAGGCCAACGCAGAAATGTGCGCAATGAGGAGGCGTATCGTCTGACGTTTAATACGCATCAAAAGAATATCCAGTCTCTCCGACTGGATGCGTTGACAGACAAGTCATTGCCGCAGCGAGGCCCAGGGTTGAACGCTGATGGGAGTTTTCAACTGGCGGAGATCATCGTCACCGCGCGACCGCTGGATTCACAGGATCCAACGGCGGTTCAAGCGTTGAAATTGAAACCAGTCTTTGCTGCGTTCGAAGATGACAAGCAACCAATCGCAAACACTGTCGACGGAAATCCAGGCACCGCATGGGTTGTACGTACGACAGCAAAGAAGGACAACGCCGCGGTCTTTGAACTGGAGACGCCGCTGGCTGGTTTTCCGAATGGGACGGAACTTGCCGTCGAACTGAAGTTTGTCGATATGGGTATCGGGCGGCTTCGAATATCGGCGAGCGTCGAGCCCAATCCTGCGACCTGGGCAGGAGATGTTTCGCCACAGCATGTCGGAGAGTTAAGGGCTGTCGCTGAATCACATAAAGGCGAAATGCCGGAGCCTGTAAAAGTCTCACTCGGTCGCTGGTTCGCTCCGTTTGATTCGGAAACGGCTGGAAAATTTAATCCGGTTCGAGACCATGCAGCCGCGGCGCCACGTCCGAATCTGCAGGAGGTTTATACAACGGTCGCCGGTGGTCAGGACGTTTTTTTCCTTCGGCGCGGAGAAGTCGATAACAAACAAGGTAAAGCAGAACCGGGATACCTGCAGGTTCTGTGGCGAAGTCCCGAACCGGCCAAGCCAACTGCATCCGCATCGGCCGAGCATCCACGTGTTTCTATGGCTAATTGGATGACGGATGTGGAGCGTGGTGCGGGTCCTCTGCTGGCACGAGTCATCGTGAATCGACTTTGGCAGCATCACATGGGCCAGGGCATCGTGGGGACCCCGAATGATTTTGGCTTTCAGGGGGACAAGCCGACGCATCCGGAATTGCTCGACTATCTTGCCGGTGAACTGGTACGAGGGGGATGGAAGTTGAAGCCGCTTCATCGTGCGATGCTGCTGAGCGAAACTTATCAGCAGTCTCACGAGGTCAACGCAGAGAACCTCGCCATTGATCCAGCCAACCGCTTTCTATGGCACTATCAGCCTCATCGACTGGAGGCCGAAACGATTCGTGATGCCTTGCTGGCCGTTGGTGGTAATCTGGACGGCACGATGTACGGTCCCAGCGTACTTGACAATACTCAGAGACGCAGCGTCTATCTGCGAGTGAAACGCAGTGAGCTTTTGCCGGTCATGACATTGTTCGATGCTCCGGAGCCGACTCAGAGTATTGG
>CANHVD010000045.1 GCA_947463775.1 Planctomycetaceae bacterium
ATCAGCTCCTTCACCCGCGATCAGGGCTGGGGAATGGGCAAGCATGTGGGGGCCATCCCAAGTCTGGTTGGCGGACATGAGATAGAATTGTCGCATGCAGGTAAGGTGTTTCGAGTCACCAAAGAATCACTTCAGCGCTGGTTGGGCTGGATGGCTCATGTTCAGCGAGAACAGTACCTCGTATGGCTGCCGGCCTGCTTCGTCGGACTGGCGCTGCCGAGCATGTTGTCGGTCCAATTTTTGACTCGTGGAACTGTCCCCGCGAACAAATGGGAAGCAGCCAGCATGACGGCCGGCGGCGTCAGAGAAGCGGTGGGATCAACCTGGGGACAGACGTTCTGGTATTTGACCTTGTTCTGCGGACTACTGATTCTGGCGACAAGTATGGCGACGACCGCTGATGGGTTCCTGCGGCGCTGGGTCGATGTTTTCTGGACCGCCAGCAAGCGTCTGCAAAAATGGGACACTCGGCACATTGGTCGGCTCTATTTTGGTGTGTTGTGCGCCTATTTTGCGCTGGGGCTGACGACGCTGATCCTGTTCCAGAATGGCGAGACGCTGCTGACGACGGCAACCGGCATGTTTTACAACTATGCTTTAGGCTTCAGTTGCCTGCACACACTGGTGGTCAATACGACATTGTTGCCACAGGAGTTGCGGCCTCGATTGTGGCAGCGAATTTCACTTGTCCTTGGCGCAGTCTTTTTTCTAACGATCGGTGTACTGGCGACCTACTCTGCAGTGCCGAACCTTAAGGCAGAAGCCCAGAAGATGTTTGGCAGCAAAGCGAACGTAGTGGCCAAATGAGTCGCGGGAGACGTCAAACGGGGGCCAGGTGAAGAGCTCATAGGTGAGTTGACAGTTCCTGAGAAGACGATGACAGCGACAACCGGGTTACATGAACTCGCGAATCATCCCACAAGTATTAGCAACGAGGGACGAGACTTTTCCCGTGTCGCTCGTGAACTGTTTTAGGCTTTGTCGGCTGGCGTCACCCCACCATGTGTGTGTTTTGGTTTTCCCGGCGATGTCGTTGATGTCGTATCGCGCGATCTCGGAGGGCTGACGCCATGCCGCTCGCCTTATTGTCCGCGACGTTCGCGATAGTCTAACTGGCCTTGCCAGCCAAGTTTGCGATGGAGGGTTCCGTAGTAACTGTGTCCCGGAAGCCGAATCAGTTTCAGAGTTGGCTCGGCGCGAGACACTTCGACCACTTCGTTTGCGCCCAGAGGTCTGCGGATTTGTCCGTCGATCACCACCATGACGCCGGGTGGAGCGTCCTTGACCGACAGACGAAATATGCGGTCTGCCGAGTCCACAATCGGGCGAATGGTCAAGGTATGCGGGCAGATCGGCGTGATTGCAAAGACCTTGAGTTCCTGCCTTAGGATGGGGCCACCGGCCGACAAATTGTGAGCCGTAGAGCCCACCGGAGTGCTGATGATGAGGCCGTCGCAACTGAATGTCGTGACATCCTCGTCATCGATGCGAAGAGTGATGTCCAGCATCTTCAAAGCACCGCCACAGGTCACAGTGACTTCATTGAGTCCAAGGTCGGTGACAATTGAACCGTCAGCTTGATGATGGGAACAGCGAAACATCAGGTGTTCAATGATGGAATACTGTCCGCGTTTTAATGCTGGCAGCCCCTTCCGAAATTCTGCGGGACTGAGGTCCGTGAGGAAGCCCAGACGACCAAGATTGACGCCGATGATCGGCAATTGACGTTGTCCCAATTGCCGGCATCCACGGAGAATGCTGCCATCGCCACCCAACACTACGACCATATCCGCAATGAGATCTTCGGGAATCTGTTCGTTCGCGGAGAAAACGCCCACGACCTCAACGTCACGCACTCCCGCCAGATAAGCTTTCAGATCACTCCACGCGGAGAGGATGTCCGGTCGGTCGCTGCCGGTCAAAACAATGATTCTGAGCAAGTGCTGGTCTCTCATGCTTGTGACTTCATTCCAGAACGAAATTGATCGTTCCCGTATCGCAAACGAGTTATAGACGCTCCGTTAATCACTCACCAGCGCAGGGGCGATGGGGCGAGGGATGAAGTTTATGATTGGCTGCGATGGCGTCCGCTGAAGGCCGGATGCAAAACGAAAAACCGCAGCGAAACACAAGGTCTCGCTGCGGTCTGTGGTGTGAATTCAGAGGAAGGCTAAGCCTTCACTGAAGTCAGATTAGTAAGTGACGATCGCGTCGATACCGAACACGGTCTGGTTGAACAGAGCATCGTGGCCTGCTCCACCGGCACCGTTGGCACCTGGCGCCCACATGTGACGAACTTCAGGTCGAATAACCAGCTTGTCCATCGGAGTGATATTCACACCGTAGGTCATCGTGTTATAGGAAGTGCCGTCAGCTTTGTACCATTCCTGACGAGCACCAGCTTTGACCTTGTCGTTGATCGTGTAGAACAAGTAGTTGATCAGACCGGTTGAGTTATCAGCAGTCGCTGTGGCATTGCCGAAGTCGTAACCCAGGTCGCTGGCACCATTTGTGCCCAGGATGTCGAACTGGTGCACGCTCTGCCAGTTGTCATCCCAGTTCTGTGACAGGATGAGGCTGTTGATGGCTCCGTCGCCACGCAGACCGAAGTTGCCAACCGTTGACATGTAGGTCAAAGTTGTTGATTCGGACAGGGTGTAGATGAAACCGCCCAACCATGCGCTGCCGCCCTGGAAGCGGTCAAACCCGGTGTCCATACCCAGTGTCCATCCGCCCAACACTTGCAGGTTGTCACCGGCAGTGTAGGTACCCAGAGCACCGGTATGAGTAAACGGTTCGCTGTTGTAGAAGGTCAACTGACGGCTGAGGAAGAAGTTGCCACCAGAAGGAATTACTTCGTAGCCGACTGGGGTGTAGAAGTGACCCAGTTTCACTGACAAGTCACCTGTTGCGACTTCAGCGTACAACTGAGGCAGAGCCCATTCGTACGTGCCATGGTCCCAACCGTTCAGATAGTCGTATCGACCAGGATTGTTACCGAATGACTGAGCTTCATTACCGTCAACACCGTACATCATTTCAGCTCGGAAGCCGAGGCCGACGCCGTTGCTGCCGTCAGCAGTCTTGTTCAAATACAAGCCCTGCTGGTTGAGGTTGAACTTGTTCCATTCGTTGCCACGTGGGTTTGAGCCAGCACCGAATCGAACATCGTTGAACTGGCCGTTACCTGTGAAGGCACCGTCCGGTCCGTCCTGGTAGCCGAACTGAGTCCAGCCACCAAATTCGATTCCGCTGCCTGATTCGCCGAAGAGATCACAGCCTTCGCCGCAACCGTCTCCACAGCCTTCGCCGCAGACATCGGAAAGTGGATCTGCACATCCGTCATCACAGACGGAGGCTGGTGCACAGCAGCTCGCGCTGTCATTGCAGCAGCTCATCGAAGCCAATTGGTCGGTCAGTTTTTGACCGGCATCGGCAAAAATCTGTTCGCAGTTTTGACAGTCTCCGCATCCTGGAGTGCAGCCCCCGTCAGCGAAAGCGGTATTGTTTACCGCGATTCCACCAACAAGTGCCATACTCGCGATGAGCGACTTCCATGATCGTCGGACCATTTTCAATCCCTCGCGTTCATCCATGAATTCTCAGGCCTCGCATTCCTCCCGAATGCCTTGAGCCCTTCGAACTTGGTCAACTTGTGAGCAGGCAGCGTCGGAGTCACTGCGTTCGACACTTCCTGCAACCTTCAATCCCTGAGCCCACACGATGTGGTTAAAACTCATTCCGGGGGGTTTCGTGGGTATCGACGTCGCCTTTTGCATGAGGCAAGGACTTTGCTGCCCAAAGTTGTGCCATTCTGAATCAAGATGACGCAGACGGCGTACAAAGTTTCTGATCTGCCAGGTCAACGAATGAGGCAAAGCTGACCTACTCTCTCTATTGTGACTGAAAAACGGTCATTTAGTGGCTAATGTTCAGCAGTGCGTCGTGGCTGACGGCATCAAACTCTCAACGAGCGGGGCCCACTCTCAAAGAAAAGGTCTCGCAGAAAAACCAGTGTTTTAAGAATACTGGAGAGATTTTTTGAATTTCAGGATACTCTTTGCGAACCTATTGAGACGATCCTGCGTCTGAGGGGCATCGGACAGTGTCCGTCGGTGCTCGGGGTGTATCTTCTACTGAACACTTTTTTAGATGACCGAACTTGTCGGGAACACAGTCGTTTCCGACGCCAATTCTTGCCGCCGACGTGCGGCATTCATCAGTGACTCGCAATTTCTGTGACAAAAAGTCACAAACGCGGGACAAATTTGGAGGCAGAACAATGCTGCTCAACACAACGATTCATGCTCTGGTTGCATCTACACAGGCCGTCGCGGCCCATGTGATTGCCGGACTGTTCGTCGGTGCTGCCTCCCCCGTGGTATTTGCAGAGGTACCGAAACAGGAACGCATAAAGCGCTCGATGCGCTGGCGTTATCTGTCAGGACAACCGGCCGGCGATAGTAAGCAGTGTTGTGGAGGACTCTCCAAACGCTGCCAGAATTCGCTAAGTCGCCTCAGTTCGAGATTACTCTCGAATTTGAATCGAACCCTCCATCTGGGTTCGGGTTGTCTGACCGGTACCAGCGGCAGAAGCTGAAAAGCAGTTTCGATGCACAGCCTCGCATGAGGCGATGTTCAAAGGATATCTCCCGCGAACACTCGGCCTCAGAAAGTTCTGTGCAAAGAACAATGCTCCCCGTCTTCGGACGAAATCAGATCTTCTTCCGCTCGAACCGCTCGAAATGGGTCGCACACGTTGTGCCATCCATGTTCTTCGTGTGAGTTTCCGAGGCTTTCGCTGTTTCCTCAGCGTCTTTCCACCTCGCACTCACGGCTGTTCCTGCGAAAACTCATTCACGACACATCCGTTTCTGCCACTGGCAAACTCCCCGGATGCAGTGCTCGTGATTTTTCAGACTGGAGTCTGACGATAATGACTACTTCTACTTTGATAACTGATTCTTTGACTCCCATTGTTTTGCGAGCCCAGTCTGGTGACCGGGATGCTTTTGGCGATCTCGTTACGCTGTTCGAATCCCGGATCTTCGGGATCGTCATGCAGCGATTGCGAAACACGGCCGAAGCTGATGAAGTGGTGCAGGAAGTCTTTCTGCGAGCATTCCGTAAGTTGCCTCAGCTTCAGGATGCTGAACGATTCGGCGGCTGGTTGTGCCAGATTGCCGTTCGGCTGTCCATTAATCGAGCTGTCCGGCGACCTAACGAAACCTGCGTTGAACCTGAGTCTTTCGATTCTGCTCAGGAGTGCGAAGACACTCCGTTCGCTGCAATGATTCGACAGGAAGACATTGCACAGGTTCGCGAAGGATTGAGCCAGCTTGGCCGATTGGATCGGGAAACTTTGTGGGCGTTCTACTTTGAAGGCTCTTCTTTGAAGGAAATGAGCGAGCAGTTTGAAAGCCCGATTGGGACGATCAAGCGGCGATTGCACACAGCTCGAGGTCGATTGCGGGATGTCATCAGCGCGATGCAGCCTGCTTAACGTCGGTTGCCTGTAGTAACCTTTATTAAGCCGTCCCTGAACGAAAAGCCCGGCCTGTCTTCGTAAGAAGCGGCCGGGCTTTTCTGTTTATGATGTCCAATGGAATTCTGGGAACGTGTTTACAGCGAAGTAAGCATCCCCAGGTGGAAGTCAGAATTCTCCCACATCCTCTGCACCAGCTTTGGTCGCCAGAGCTTCCAGAAGTGTCTCATCGACATTTACCGAAACAGCTCTCACGGATCCGTCGGCCAGCACCATTTGCACGACGCCCGTATGAGGCGAACCAATCCCATCCGGACCATTCAGATAAGGCGACTGACTGAATCCTCTGATCGTTGCTCGACCACCCGCCAGATAAGATGCGTTGGGCTCTGAGGCATCTGTAATCATGATGGTATTCGATGTGCCGTCAGTAATGTCTCTAAAGCGACACACACGATTGTACCCAAAGATACCTGCGCGAGGATCATCGTTTTCCAGTGTCGCTGCATCCTCACCCACTCCAGCCATCGCCACGTAATCACCCGCAGAAGGATTTGCTCGTGCACCAGGCTGACTGGGATTCTGGAAAAATGGCACGGCGATCTGTACGGCCTGTGAATTCTCTTCTGCTTCCCAGCCGGCTTCACCATCGATCGACTCATACAAGGCCTGCTGTTCGATGTACGGCAGAATCGAATACGCCCAGCTCAGCCGTTCATCTGGTTCAAGATCATCGTTTTCGACTGTACCTCGAGGAAGCTCGTTGAAGGTGTCGTGGTAGTTGTGCATCGCCAATGCGATCTGATTGAGATTATTCTTCGACTGCGTCCTCCGAGCCGCCTCGCGTGCCTGCTGAACAGCGGGCAGCAACAGGGCAATCATTACCGGTACGCCAACACTGGCCGACATGTTCCCCATTGGATTTGCTGGAACTGATTGTCGTGTGGTTGATCCAAGTCCCTGTTCTGTTGCATAACCAACGGTCACGTTTGGAAACATGGGCTCAGTGACCATCTCGACTGCTGGCAGGTCTTCCAGCCCGAACGGCATTTCCAGTGTTCCTCCGGCAATCTGTGGCAACACGTTCTGCTCCAGCAGACTAAACCCCATTGGAGCCAGTTGCAGAAGTTGCTGATAAGAAGGTGCTGGATCGGAAATTGTGATTGAGGAATACTCGCCGGGGAGTTCAGCCAGTGCCGCCGTCACATTCGCATCGGGTTTCCATGAGGGAAGCTTTCCGGTTTCTCGTTGAGCCAGCGATTGAGCCGATCCCGGAGTAACACTCGCAACCAGCCACTTATCGGTCACCATAATGGTCGGGACGACGGGCATGCCGGGGAGATTAAACGAAAAGTATTCTCGTCCATCCTTACTGGTTCGACGAATACTAAACTCCTGATTTGCAGCTTGCTGCTCAATCAGGTCCAGCAAACGGCCAATCCCCTCTGTCAGAATCGCTTTGTCTTTGACGCTGACCGCCGCAACCGGCGAAAAGCCGATCGGAATGGGCAGAGCCGCCGGATCTGCATAGATGCACCAGACATCGCCAAGTCCATCGATCAGTTCTTTGCGAGGATCGCCACCGAAGACTTCAGTGATTTTCGCCAGACCTTCGTCCAGTTCTGCTTCTGCCTTAGGTTCCAGTTTCTGCATCAGGCTGCGGACTGTTCCCAGGACGGTATCAATCGAGCCGCCCAGATCAAACGTTGCTGCGGCAAAACCAGAAGTGGCTTTGGGCATCGGTGGCAGTTCAGTCAGCGAAAGGTTTCTTTGCTTCAGCAAAGCCGCGAGCCCCGTAAGCGGCCCCTCTGCATTAAGCCGCATATCCTGCCATGTCTGCAGTCCCTTATATCCCGTCTGCATTGTTAGCTCACGAATATTATGGAGCCCCAGCAATGCGGCAAACTCACGAATCGTCATCACCTCACCCGATCGCGTAGGCGGCATGCTGAAATCACCAAACTGATCCAGCAGGCGGCCGCTGTCCAGCCAGGCAAAGCTGTCGACCGTATATCCGTCATGAGATCTGAGTTTGCCCCAAAGTGGATTCTTTGTGATGTTCTCCGTCTTGCCCGATGCGGTCGCAATAATCTGATCGCTCGCATTGAGCCCGAGACCCATCACAAGATGTCCCGATTCATTCCACCAACTGAACTCCACGTTGGGAACGTTGGTACCAATGAACGACACCTCGCGACCCTCAATGCTTTTCACCTGAACTTCTTCGTGAGCCGACGCGGCGGCCTGCTGAATTAAGGGCTCAAGGACTTCAAAAAATTTACCGGCGTCATGCAGTACAACGAGACCATAGGGGCTGAAGCCATCACCGCTGCCTGACATACAGCCCGCGACTGAAAAGCCCTGTTGTCGCAAATGCTCGATGGCTTCTCTTGCCAGAACGCCCTGTTCTTCACCAGCGGCAGAAATCAGCATTTGCCCGATGTCGAGCAGTCTTGCCGTTAGTTCGGTTTCTTCCAGAGCCTTCCACGCGGCCGTCTCTTTGATCGCCGGCAAGTGGGCTGCGGTTCCATCAAAAGTAACGAGCAGAAAGCTGCTGGACGGCAGAAGCTCCGTCACTGCAACCTCGGATTTTTCAGTCTTAGCCTCATCAGCACCCCCGACCCATGCCAGGGATATCCCCGCTGCGAGCACACTCATCCATGCTAGTGCTATCTTCATTGCCCCCTCCTCTGCCTGATTCAATCTGCCAGAAACTGAAAATTTCCTGGCACTGAATCTAACACAGATGCTGGCGACTTCTGAATTCCACGAGCATACGAATTTCAGAAAATGCTCTGTGCCATCGTCGCTGCGAAGCATGTCAGGCAGACCTGCTGCGAGTTCACATTGCTGCTGAAATGAAGAGTATTCCGCTTTGAGTGCATCGCAGAATGGCGTTGGCTATCGCCTGATGACTGCTAACGGAAACGGCATGTCAGCACTGCCGCTGACTCGCTCCTTTGAGGCCAGGCTTTGTCAACGACTCAGTGCGATGAAACAGCAATGTAAAGAACTATGCAAACCTATTAACAGTTCTCTTGGGGGGCAGCGGAGACTGGCAGAATGGCGCGCACCCAGCAACACTCATCTTCAGGGCAGGATGATTACATCGATGCAGGCCGTAAACTCGATGCTGACGCCATTCGGTGTCGTAGCCTTCTATTGTTTATTTTCTACACCTTCCGGTTCGGGAAGCTTGATCTTCCAGAGCGGCTGCTGAGTACGCTCACTATTGACCAGAACAGAAGCGCCGGTCGATTCGAAGCAGACTGCTTCACACTGAGGCTGCGCCGGCAGGGTCAGCACCGTAATGGGCTTCTGACAGGCCGATGCCCAGGTTTCCATCGGTCCGCGTCGAATCAATGCACCGCTGAACATATTGACGATCACGAGACTCTGATTGTCTGCTGAAACATCCATAGACGTTGCAAAGGGAACGGCCAGAGAGCCAATGGGTTCAGCCGTAAGTTTTCGCTGGCCAGGCCTGGTGGACAATGGCAGTCGAAACATCTGACATTTTTGCGGAACAGATTTTGTGAGCAGCAAAATTTCTTTGGACTGCGTATCAACGGCCAAACTCTCGCAGTCTTCAGGTCCTTCCGGGAACTGGAATTCGATTCGACTGACAACATCGGCTTTGATGCTGACCGGGCTTCCGCTGCGTAGCTTGATCTCCGGTTCTTTGATCAACAGAAGTTCACAGGCTCGTTCGGTTCTGGAGCGGATCCGGCCATTGTCGCCAGTATCTCCGATCAGCAACCACTTCTCACCATCGGCCTCGAACGAGCACATATCTTCCCAGTCGATCGGACGTTCGATATTCAGCGTCACGATTGCTCGAGTTCTACCATCAAACCCCACCAGAAAGAGTCTCGCGGAATCCCCGGAATCATTGTGTAACCACACGGCATCTTTTTGTCGACGACTCAACGCGATGCCGCTGGCTTCTGAGATTTCATCGTCCTCTACTGTGCAGACTTTCTCTGGTTCTACCTCAGACGTGGCTGCGATCGACATCGGGAAAGATCCCTGCATCGACAGGACAAGATAGCTGAATGAACTCAGACAACTCGTGAACGCGGCGAGAGAAAAACCCAGTGCTGTCACTTGGATAGCTTTCGATCGGAAAGGAAAGAGTGTCTGCATTAGCTGCGACTCCGCGACCACAGATAACGCGCAAATGCCCCAAGGCCGCTGAACCGATAGTTCGGATCAACATAGTGCTGAATAACGTAGAACGCGAAGTAATAGAACCTGCAAAAACACCAGACACAAGTGCTCAATAGCAGGACGGTCCGGAGCCCAGGGTGCTCGTAAATCAGGATTCCGGCTGCCATCAGGCCTGCAATGAGGAATAGAAAGCCCTTGGCCAGGATGACTCGAGTACTTTTCAAATCTCCAAACATGGCAATGCAATTCGGAAAGGGCATAAAACCGAGTCAAATTGGACCGGGAAACATTAGCAGACAGCCGTTAATCAGATGCTGAAAACCTTGACCATAATGAGGCTATCGGAGGCATAGTGTAAGTGGTCTATAGAAATCACTTTTTTTGCCTCAAACGACCGACTTTGCCCAGCACCTTTGCTTTGCTCAGCAAATCCAGTTATCCCATGAATGACCGAGGTATGAACGATTATTGACCGGGAAACAGTCTTCCTGCCCATGGACAATGCTCGCCGTGGTGCTGTTCGATTCACTTCTCGTGCGAAGTTTCCTGCACCTTTCCGAGGGCTTTCCGGCCGATTCTGCCGCTTCGGGCTGAGAAGCTGACCTGTGCGCCGGCTCACGGTCCGGTGGAGGCAAATGGCGGGGAATGTCCAACATGGTGAACGCTAACCGCGTTGACAGTGTCGTAACGTTGTCCAATAATCCGACTGACGCAGTGACGAGCGTGTCAGAAGGTTCTGCACGTTTTGCGTTGCTGCCGAGATACTTGTGATGGTTTGTCCTCAATCCGAGGCTTGTGTTCAGTGGAAATTGTTGGTTTGCGTTGACTGGGTACAAGTGGGCGTCTCCACTCTAATCGTTGAACCCACCAAGCCTCGTTAGTCGACACAACCTCAATAACCGTTCTCACGGCATCACGAAGACAATCCGGAAACTCCGGAACGAAGATATTGGCCATGTTTTAGTGGCGAACAAATTGAATCTATGAGGAGAAGGTGTGATGGCTGGTAATTTGCACGAGTTTACCGATGCGAACTTCAAGTCTGAAGTACTTGAATCTGCTGAACCAGTGCTGGTTGACTTCTGGGCTCCGTGGTGCGGTCCTTGCCGCCAACTGATGCCAACCGTGGAGCAACTGGCCACTGAATATGCCGGACGAATCAAGATTGGCAAAGTCAACACTGACGACAATCATCAGACCGCTGCAGGGTTTGGAATCACAAGCATTCCGACTGTCATGTTGTTCAAGAACGGGCAGCTCGTTGACAAAGTTGTCGGTGCTCCTCCAAAGCAGCACTTCATCAATATGCTGGATAAAGCTCTGACATAATTGCAGAGCAATGTTGATTGGGTTCGGGGTTCATTCGTGCTGAAATTTGCAGGATGCAAACGGAGCTGATGAATCCCGGTCTGATCTTCTGAATTAAAGACCTGGTTCAGATGACTGAACCAGGCGATTGTGGTTGTTGTGAGTCTTTGTGGTCGTTTGGGAAAGGAGTCCCGAACATGGCGGATAACCATGCTGAGAATCTGACGATGTCAGATGCTTCCGGCTTTGGCGCGGCCAGAATTGGGCAGACTCTCACTCCAGCGCCAACTGCGACTCCGGAATTGCTGAATCCCTTCTCAGGTGAATCGGATGCTCTGAAAATTCTGCTTCAGGCCTCGGCCGCAGCGGAATCTCTTCAGCATCGCTTCTCTGAGCTTCAACAGCGTCGAGCTGAGATCGTTGCCGATCAGCAACAACTCGAAGCTGAACGCCGAGCCTTTGAGCAACGGGCTCAGGACTTCGCTGCTCAGGTCGCACGTGATCGAGCGGACCAGCGAGAATTAATGGCTGATCTGGAGCAGCGGCTCCAGAAGGTCGGACAGCACGAAGAACTGCAGCAGCGACAGGTGGCCGAGCTGCGAGCGTCCCAGCGGGCGCTCGCCGAAGAGCGAGTCATCCTGAAGGCCTCTGTTCGTGCAGAGCTTGATGAAGATCGCATGAAGCTTAGTCAGGAACGTGCGATTCTGGATGCCGAACGCGATCGCCTGCGGATTCAGGCCGAACGCGAACGTCAGGATTATGCTGACCGCATCCGTCAGATCGATGACGAATTGAAGCATGAAAAACAGCGACTAGCCGAACGGGCTCGTGAAGACCTGACCGCCGAAATCGTGCTGCTGAATCGACAGAAGGCCGAATGGCAACTGGCACATGAGCACCAGCTGCAGGAAATCGCGCAGCAAGCCGATGACCTGCAGGCTCAGCGAGAATTATTTGGTCAGCAGGTTGAAGAAGAACAGCAGCGGCTTAAAGAAGAGATCGAAAAGAAGCGTCAGGGATTACTGACCGAACAGAACAATCTGCAGCGTCGCTATCGCTTTCAGTTTGAACATCTGACTCGCGCTAAGGAAGACCTTGAAGCGGAACTGCGTGAATTCCGTCGTGAGCAGCAACTGTTCCGCAGTGAGCGGCTGCGATTCCTCGAACAGCACCGACTTCGCTTCCGTCAACTGGAACACGTTCGTGAACTGCTGACGGATCGCGAATCATCAATTGCTCGCGAATCTCGAATCATCGACCGTTCACGATCGGCTGCTATTTCAGACATTCAGCGTCTCCAGAGACGCAGTGAAGAAGAACGCGACGCGATTCTACAGGATATCGAAAGTCGACAGCGCAGAGTACGCCAGCAGGAAATGGCGATGGCCGATCTGGCCGCCCGCCTCGAAGATCGCTCTCAGAGACTGAATCGATTGCGAGCAGAACTGGATCAGACTCAGTCGGAGATCCTTGAGCAACGGCTGGTCATTGAGGAAGCACGAACAAATCTCGTCCGTGACAGTGTCTCTCCGGAGATCGCTCGTGCACGACTGGAGCAGGCTCGCGGAGATGTTCAGGCCTTTTTTGATCGTCTGCGTATGCAGATTAATGCTGATCGAGATAAAGTCGAAGAAGCCGCCAGTGATGTGGCCGAGCGTCAGCAGCAGTTCCGTCGAGATCGTGCAGAGCTGGAACAATGGTTTGCCGCTCGCGAAGAGCAGCATTCTTCTCGTACGACCGACTCCGTTGTTCAGGATCAGGCCGCAACGATTCACATGTTGCAGACTCAGATCGTGGAACTCCAGAATCGCTGGCACAAAGAACGTCTGGAAGCGGAACACGCGATTCGAGATCTCCTGAGTCAGATTACGTCGCGCGAGGTTGGCAGCATGGAATCTTCTGCCGGCAGCGGGAATAATGTTCCGAGTAATATGCGTGATGCCGCGTAGCTGCGAATCACTAAACCATAAGCGGGCTCGATACTCTGTCCGACAGCTCTTCAGGGATAGAGTATCCTGCAAGGGATTGAAGCTCTGATGGTGGTGAGGCTGCAGATCATTCCCGACTCTCGACAGTTCTTAGTGTTGTTGCCACTCGGTCTTTTCCTCGGAGGATGCGGCGGAAGTTCGTCACCATCAGAACCCGTCGCAACAGATCGTCCCGACGCCGTGGTTGCGCAAATACAAGGCCGCGAGAAAGCTCCGGGTATTGTGCGTTGGGAACCTGTCGACGGACTTCCTCGTGATGTGGCGATTATGGAGTCGGTCTTCTGGGAACCGGCGGATACGGACAGCCTCCGTATGAAGATCTTCAACGATGCTCGCCTGCCTGGGTCAACAGTGCTGGAGATTGGGACTGGTTCCGGAATTGTTTCGCTCTGTTGCCTGCAGGCCGGAGCAGCAAAGGTTGTGGCGTCAGATTTGAATCCGAAAGCGATCGAGAACGCACGATTCAATGCCGCTGAAATGGGATTCACAGAGCGATTCGAAGCCAGACCGGTGCCACGACGAGCGCCCGAAGCGTGGACTGTGATTAAGCCGGAAGAGACCTTCGATTTTATTATCTCGAATCCGCCATGGGAGAACCGTAAGCCGGTCAGCGTCGAAGAATTTGCTCTTTACGATCCGGACTTTCAGTTACTGCAATCTCTGGTCGCTGGAGCACGCACAAGACTCCGTCCCAACGGTCGGATGTGGCTCGCATATGGTTGTGTGACGGCGATCCGCAGAATTCAGGAAGTTGCCGCGGAGCAACAATTGAGTTGTACGCTGCTGGATGACCGATCACTCGACTCTCTCCCGGAAGTTTTTCTCCCCGGTATGCTGATCGAGATCCGAGTTCCTGAGGCGCGTTGATTCCACGCGAATTCGCGGACGGCACAAGACTTGAAATCGCTGCATTCCGCGCCGGATTCGTTGAGTCGAGCTTCATCGCAAGCAGGGGCAGATCAAAGTTTGGCCGAGCAATTCGATCGTGCACGGTGATTCATTTTTGCAGATTGTAGGGGCTGATTTGGGCGAGGATTCCCCGCGACGTGGGTTAGTCCTGCCGAATAATGCAGGGGAATCTCCCCCCGTTATCTTCGAACGCTGTTGCGTATCTGCAACAAAAGACTTCCGACGGAAAAATGTGACCTATGCTCACCTCAGAAGCTTTCAACAGGATTCCTCACTCTCTGGTTCAGGTTCATGCCCCGCCTCTCCTCAAGCATGCGAATCGTTCTGGGACTTGTCAGTCTCACGATTAGTGCGTTGCTGGTTGCCGGTCTACTGGGACTGATTCCAAACGTCGGTACCGCCGCACAGAAAAACCGATCTGCTTTCTGCGAAGCCACGGCCGTCAGCTTCATGGCACTTGCGCCGCGAATGAATGAGAAGCAGATACAGGAAACGTTTGACGCGATTCGCCAGCGAAATCCGGAAGTCGAATCTCTGGCCGTGCGAACCGACGAAAACGGAGAACTGCTGTTTGCCTCTGGAGAACATCAGACGCTTTGGGAAACAAGCGGATCCGTTCCAAATTCATCACGTGAATTCATTGTCCCCATCACCGCATCAGGTGAACATTGGGGACAATTGGAAGTCCGGTTTCTCGAAGTCGCGGCAGGACCTCTGGGCAACATCATGCGGCCCGAGTTCTCACTTTCTTTGTTTCTGGGCATCGGCCTGTTCTTTTCGTTCTCGCTGTATCTGCGTCGAGTACTTCGCCAATTGAATCCTTCACAGGTGATACCGTCGAGAGTTCGTGAAGCGCTGGACGCTCTCGCTGAAGGTCTTCTCGTCATTGACACCGACGGGCGCATTGTGCTTGCCAACAGCGCGTTTGCTCAGCATGTTCAACAGGAGGTTGAGATGCTGGTCGGAAAGAACGCGAATCAGATAGGATTTCGCCATCAGATCGAAGCCAGGCTTTCGGAACAACCCTGGCAAACAACCATTTCCAGCGGGCAGTCATTGCGTGGCGTGATTATGAAGTTCGGCGTCAACGGCACAGAGAGAACGTTCTCTGTCAGTTCCGTGCCCATTCACGATGAACGTCAGAAGTGCCGTGGCGTTGTTGCTAGTTTTGAAGACGTCACAGAGCTTGATCGTAAGCAGAAAGAACTTCGCGATGCTCTGAGTTCATTGAAGCAGTCGAGCGAAGAAATTCGCCAGCAGAACCGGGAACTGGAATGGCTGGCAACTCGCGACGCTCTGACTGGCTGCGTGAATCGTCGTAGTTTCTTCAAAGACTTTGAATCCACGTGGGCTCAAAAGAAGATGGTGGGCGGTGAACTGTCCGCGATGATGGTCGACATCGACCACTTCAAATCAATCAATGACAATCATGGCCATGCGATGGGCGATGAAGTCCTGCGCAAAGTGGCGTCGGTAGTAATGAAGACTGTTGCGGAGTCGGACATCGTCTGTCGCTACGGTGGTGAAGAATTCTCCGTACTGATGCCGGACACAAGTCTCGACGACGCAGAATTGCGAGCCGAACGCATTCGTCTCGCGATTAAAGCTCTGCAGATTGGCGAACTGAAGGTCACTGCAAGTCTTGGAGTTTCTTCTTTTGCTCAGAAAGCAGACTCACCTCAGGATCTTCTCGATCAGGCTGACAAGTGCCTGTACGTTGCCAAGAGAAATGGCAGAAATCAGGTCATTCGTTTCGACAAAGCACAAAAGCAGATCTCACAGCTTGGTGAAACACCGGCGACAGCTCGCAAAGAACCACGCAAACAAGCTGCGGTCACGATCCCTTTCCAGGCCGTCACCGCATTGTTGTCCGCCATGTCGTATCGTGACCAGCCCACAGCGGCTCACAGTCGACGTGTGGCAGACCTTTGCGTAGCAACGGCCGAGGGCTTGCTGTCAATGCGTGAATGCTACAACCTGGAAATCGCAGCCCTGATGCACGACATCGGAAAGATCGGTGTGCCGGATGCGATCCTTCAGAAGCGTGGTCGTCTGACCGACGAAGAGTGGGCCATCATGCGACGCAATCGATATGTCAGCATGCAACTGGTGAAGAATTCGTTTGGCTCAGATGTTGTCACGGAAATCATCGAACAGTATTCCGTCCGGTTTGATCTCAGCAATCAGGAAGAACTGAACACCGTCGGAAGCCGACCAAGTGTTGCTTCACGAGTACTCGCGATCGCCGATGCTTTTGATTCCATGACCTCCGACGCTGTTTATCGCCGCCGCAAATCACGCACTGAAGCGTTTGAAGAACTGCGTCGATGTGCAGGATCTCAATTCGACCCTGAACTGGTTGAACGATTTATCTCAGCCGTGCGTCTGCGATCCGGTGCACGTGCAGAAATGCCGGGCGTTTCGACCGACATTGCCCTCGACATCGGCGTACAGATTGAGCGACTGGTCGCGGCATTGGATGATCAGGATCTCGGCGAACTGCGAACGTTGACATCCAGAATTCTGACGACAGCCGAGCGAGCGGGGATCGACAGCATGGTCGACGTGTCCGAGCAGTTGTTGGAATCTCTGGAACATGACAAAGACATGATCGGAATCATGCAGGCCGCCAACGAACTGCTGGATCTCTGCCGCCTGACGCAGTTTTCCCTGATTCAGGGTGAGACTCAGAGGCTCGTGACAGCGTAGTGATCATGACGTGGAATTCCTTGGGGGTGGTGCGCCGGGGCCGAATCAGAGCAGCAAGGCAATCATCCAGACCGGAATTCTGATGAAGTGCAGGAGCTGATTCATATGGCATTGATTCACGTCACATCGTCGTCTTCGCCGCAGTTAAGTTTGACGTCAGGACGCTGACATCCTCATCCCAGATTGGAATTATCCGCTCCTCAATTCGCAGTCCAGCAGGCTCGGGGCGAGCTGACAAAACATTGCTCGCACCGCAGATCAATTCAGCGGTTTGATTTTCTGATTCACTTCTGATTTCCAGTCGCACGTGGG
>CANHVD010000046.1 GCA_947463775.1 Planctomycetaceae bacterium
TCCCTCAAAGCTGTGACAACCAAAGCGGCTACGGCCCGACCACCTTCGGGATTCAGATGCGTATGATCGGCACCGTTCTCGGACATCGGTTCCAGAGCACGCCAAGCGGTTGGACCGAGCTGCTCACAGTGTCGAATGCTGAGTGAATGCAGATCAACCAGAGGAACTTTTTTCTCCTTCGAGACGATCATGGTTGCCTCAGCATACTCCGTCAGACTAGAGGAGATCTTGCTGTCGTTTGTCCATGTCCTTCGAGTCAGCGGAGTGATCAGTACAGGCGCAATTCCGACTGCTCGCGCTTCGTCGATGAATGCTCGCAGATGATCGCGAAACGCATCGGCAGCGGCCGATTCACGCTCGGGGCCTTTCCCCGCCTGGTCGTTGTGGCCAAACTGAATTAGAAGATAATCCGGTTTTGCATCCAGACATTTTTGCCAGCGTCCTTCAGTACGATAACTTCGTGAGCTGCGACCACTGGCGGCCAGATTAATGCACTCCACATTCTCGCTGCATAGCTCGGCAAATCCTTTGCCCCAGCCCGCCTCGTCAGTCACCGTGGAATCACCGGCCAGTACAAATCGAATTGTTTCGGAGTTAGGATGCTCCTGAGCCATGGTCCCTGTTGCATAGAAAATGGACCAGATTCCCATCAATAGGGTAAACGGCTGCATAAATCGGTTCGACGTTTTCATGGATCACCTAAGGAAGCTCAGGGCAAATACATGCGATCAATTGCCGTAATGATCATGCTGTTGACGAGTACAGTCGCAGCTCAGGATTCGGTTTACAAGAATACTCTGCCTGCAGATCCTCCGTATTATCGGGTCCGCTATGAGGCATCAGCCGTTGAGGGCGAGCTGATTTATCCGGCAAGCTACACGGTTTGGATACCGCCGGCCGTCAAAGTTCTGCGAGGAGTCGTTGTCCATCAGCACGGATGCGGAGAAGGTTCCTGCAAATCGGGCCTGACTGGCGCCTACGATCTGCATTGGCAGGCACTGGCAAGGAAACATGATTGTGCATTGCTTGCTCCCGTCATTGAACAACCTGAGAAAGCTGATTGCCAAAAGTGGTGCGATCCAAGAAACGGATCGGACGTCGTGTTTCAGCGTTCTTTGGTTGATCTTGGAAAACAATCTGGACATCCGGAGATGGCCACAGTGCCTTGGGCAATTTGGGGCCACAGCGGAGGTGGTCACTGGGCAGGCGGGATGGTTTTGCTGCATCCTGAGCGAGTTGCAGCGGCCTGGCTTCGTTCGGGAGTGCCACCACTGACCGCTGCAGAAGGCAAACCTAAACCCTACGAGATTTCGGATGCGGCCTGTAAAGTTCCCATGATGTGCAACATTGGGACTCTGGAAGGTGTCACGGATAAAGAGGGACGATTTTCTGGTGTCTGGCCGGGCGTTGAAGCCTTCTCGAAAAAACTTCGGTCTCGAAATGCATTGCTGGGGATCTCAATTGATCCCATCTCCAGCCATGACTGCGGGAACCAACGATATTTGGCTATGCCCTGGTTTGATGCCTGCCTGACTGCTCGACTTTCAAGAACCAACAGTTCGGAACTTAATCAACTGTCCACGACGGAAGGCTGGCTCGCACAGCTGAATCCCGGAGGCAAAGAGATTGAAAGGCCGGTAAAGGCGACAGAATTTACAGGTGAGCTGGAGACATCCGTCTGGCTTCCCAGTGAAGCTGTTGCGATTGCGTGGGCTCAGTATTCAGAGGACACAGCGGTTCACGATCCAACACCACCTCCCGCCCCTGAGGCTTTGGTCGTGAGCGGTGCAGAATTAAAGTGGACAGCGACTGCAGATCTTGAAAGTGGTCTCGCGGGTTTCATCATCGAACGCGACGGTGAGCCTTTGGCCAGTCTCCCTGAGCAACCCAGGAATCCTTTTGGCCGCCCCATTTTCCAGAACCTTTCCTATAGCGATACGCCTGCTCTGCCCCTTGTGGAAATGAAGTACACGGACGTAAGCCCGGTCGCCGGAAAGGTCCACCGGTATCGAGTTTTCTCTGTCAACACTGTGGGGGCCAAGTCAGAGAAAGCAGCCGAGTAGCCTTTGGGTCAACGGTTGGCAGTAATAATGAGCCCGGCGTTGATTCGCTGGAGGAAACCCGCCCTGAAAAAGGTGCTCAAGAACCGCTCTGGCCTTAATTCAGGTGTCGGACTAGACTCCGATTGAAAAGCGGCAAAAATTGCCGTTTCATTTCAGTTGGCTGTTCAAACACAGACGCAAGTTCGACAGGGAGGTCGGCGTGTTTCTGGTCCGCACCATTCGTAGACGGCTGGTCTCGCTGTTCGCCGTTGCGCTGATGCTGATGACCGGAATGGCTGTGATTGGGATTTATGGACTGGTCTGGCATCAGGAAGCCGTCGATGACCTCGACTTCTTGCTGCATCGAAGCCCAAACCAGGAGCACCTGAGCCGATCTATCAGTCGCATCACTGAAGTCCTGCACAACTCTTTAGACCTCCGCAAAGAGCAGGCGATCAGCGAACTGAAACATGTATATCTTGAACAGGTGCAGGCCGCCGAAACAGAACTGTTCGATTTTCGCCGCCGCATCGAAGCGCTGCCGTTGACGGCTGAATTAACGATACGTCAACGAGATCAGGTACTCTTCCGACTGGATAAGATTTACTCAGAGATTCATATGCTGCGGCAATTGTCGCGTCACCTTGTGCCGATTTCCGGAGCAACGAGTGCTGAGATGGATCTGCTCCGATTCGATGTGGGAGGCGCAGTTGCAAGAGCACAAAAAGGGCTGGAAACACTCCCTGCTTATCAAACTAAAAACTGGGTAGTCCTTTCACTGGAAAAGGAACGACGTCGATCTGCCAGAATGCTGCAGATTCTGTCTTGGGGGATTGTTGCCGTTGGTGTGGTCTTTGCTGGTATTTTGACGTGCAGCTTCCGCTGGATTTCCATGCCGCTTCGGAAGATTGCTCAGGGATGCACCCGAATTGCCAATGGCGACATTGCCCACAGGCTGCCTCCGGTCTCGCGCTGGCAGGACGAATTCGCAGATCTGGTGGCTGGAGTGAACTGTGTGGCTGACCGCTTTCAGCAGGCGGAAGAAGAACTTCTGCACAAAGTCAAAGAGCGCAGCGAACAACTGGTTAGATCACAGAAACTGGCGAATGTGGGTTTCCTCGCGGCAGGAGTTGCGCATGAGATCAACAATCCGTTGAGTGCCATTTCGATGGCCGCGGAGTCCATGGAATATCGACTTTATGATCTCATCGGACTTCAGTCACAGGACGCGCGGGAGATCATGGATCGCGTTGCCATGATTCGTCGCGAGTCACGACGCTGCGGGGACATTACCGCACGGCTGCTCGATTTTTCGCGGGGGGAGAAAGCCGGCAGGCTCCCTTCTGACATGACCGAACTGGTGCGTGAAGTTCTGGTCATTGTTCACCACCTTGGACAATTTCAGGATCGACTGATTGATTTCGATTGTGATCGCTCAGTCATTGCCGAGGTTAACTCCGCGCAATTGAAGCAGGTGATTCTGAATCTCGTTGCTAATGCATTGCAGGCAACAAGACCAGGTGGAACCGTCCGGATCAAATTGCAGGAAATGGTCGACAGTCTGGTCCTTGCCATCAGCGATGATGGCTGCGGAATGGATCAGGAAACCTTGCAGCACGTGTTCGATCCATTCTTCACGACCCGGGAAACAGGACAGGGGACCGGGCTGGGATTAAGTATCACTCACCGGATCATTGAAGATCACGGTGGAACGGTCACTCCAATGAGTGAAGGAATTGGCCATGGCAGCACGTTCCAGATCCGCCTTCCTCGCCGACAATCGCAGAAATCAGCGGCCTGATAGCGAATTGCTATCCGATGATGTATTCAGTCCGGATGATTCAGCAGACAATTTGAGCCGTTGTTAGAGCATCGGAAGCCGATTTCTGAAGGAAAATGATCGGGGCTGAAATCTCGCGGGGCAAACGGTCCGATTAGGGGAGACTTCGGCAAAACAATTCAGGTTCCCTGCCTTCCGGCACGAAACAGGCTGGAATGGGAGGAATTCTGTGGCTTATACTCGCAGGCACATTGAGTTCAAGTTTTTTCAACGAGGCGGAGAGAGAGAAATGGCGGGCAATTCCCGGGGAGTAGTTCTGGGGTCAATGGGAGTCGCGGGGCTGATGGGTCTGGCGGCGATCCTGGACTTGGCTCTCGGGTTTCCATTTGGTGGCCAGATGGTACTGGATATCATGTTTATTCTGGCAGCCGGCCTGGTTGTGTATATGGGCATCGACTGCATGAAGGACATACGATAAATCGGTTGTGCTGGTGATGCGATTTTTCGCGTCACGCCAGGCCATCTTGATGCATATCGGCATGGCTTATTCTATGAGCAGCCACGATTAACGCTATTCTCCAAAGGTGTCCCGCGAACACGCGGACCCAACTCACACAGTGCGGAGAATAAAAATCATGTTTTCTGCTGACGACGCGACAGGGAGGTCCGACAGTGGCAACGTTGCTGCATCAGCAGCTCAAGCAACATTATGTTTCAGACTCTGATCGACATGAAGTCGCCGTTGGAGCTTTCCGCATTGATGCTGTGGACCGCAGAGGTCGCCTGATCGAGATCCAGTGTGCCTCTTTGTCGGCAATCCGAGACAAGGTTCGAACGCTGGTTGAAGATCATCAGGTCATCGTGGTCAAGCCGCTCGCAGCTCGCAAGAAGATTGTCACGCTGAAACGTGCGGGGGGTGATATCATCAGTGCTCGTTACAGTCCGATTCGTCAGTCGCTGCCGCATTTGTTTCTTGAACTCGTCCATTTCGGAATCTTCCCGCATCCACGGCTGCAGTTAGATGTTCTCCTGACCGAGCAGGAGGAAATACGAATTCCGCCCACAGCGCGAAGTTCGTGGCGAAAGAAATACAGTGTTGACGATCGCACGCTTGTAACCGTGCAGCAACACCTGAAACTGAAAACTGCCGCAGATCTATGGAGAGCACTCGACCTGAAAGTTGCCGGTGAATTCACAACGTCGGATCTGGTGCAGACAAACGCCATGCCGCGTTGGCTGGCACAGAAAGCGGCCTGGTGTTTTTGCCGCATGGAGTTTATTGAGCCTTGCGGTAAGCAGGGAAACACGGTCGTCTACCGTCTCAGAAGACCAGTCCGCCAACGACTTCGAAAGGCGGCATGAATTAGAGATTCGTCATCGGTGTGATGGTCATGCGAATCAGGCCCTTGATTGTGCCCCATCAATCGCTCAAATTCGCTGCAGCAATTCGTTCGTTCCCTTTTGCAGATCGAAGCAGACGGTCATCTTGTCTCCCTGTCGAAACACTGTGCCGGATTCAAGATTCCTCAGGCTGGAGACTTCTTTCAGCGGTAGTGTCTGGCCATCTTGAAGAATCTGCGGCGTGCCTTGCATAGACGGTAACTCCACGGTCAGAGCAGGGCAGGCATACGGTGCTTTGAACAGGAACGCCTCAGCTTGTCGACTGATGCTTGTGAGTTCCTTCGCGGCCCAATACCGTGCGATTTCACTCAGCTTCATCCAAAGAAGATGATCGTATCGCTGATGAAGTCTGTCGACGACTTCCTTGAACACGTTGAAACCGTATTCTTCACCATTAAAGTAGATCCCGGGCCAATGGCAGACGAGAATCGCGGGTTCGCCTTTTTCGATCACCTGCGGCAGTCGACCGCCCTTGAGATCGGCTGTGATAAATTGGTCGACGGAGCCTTTTTCCAAACCATCCCAACCTCCGAACCAGTCTCCGGTACAACCAATGATGGAGACGACGCATTTCGGATCAGCAGTCTCGAGGCCGGATGCGCGTTGGACTAATGGAACCACACTTTGGTCGTCCGTGTATAGATCACGGAAGTAGTGAGGGATCTCGGTGCTGAAAACTTCTCGACAGGAATTCATCGTCGCCTGACTCAGTGCCGGACGCGCGCGGTTACCGAAACCGCCGGGAGTTGTCACACCTTCGCATGTCAGTCCAGCATTCTTCAAGATCTGTAACGCATAGGTTACGTAGTCCGTCAGTTCATCGGACGACTTATTGACGCTCCAATCCCAGTTCTCCATGAACCGCTCGGACCGTTCTTTGTAAGGATGGCCGGTTTTCGTGTCGATCACGAAGGTATGCGTCACCATTTCCGGATGAATGTCCCAGTTGGGCATCATCCGTTTGCGAACGACATTCAGGCTGTCTTCAAGATCGGTTCGCGACCATCCGGGGAGCCGCTGATCGACTCTTCCCACGCACGCCGGATAGGGCACGATGCTATACTTGCCTTTGATATTTCGTTCACCGCACCAGTCTCCAAACTTGCGGACGAAATCATCGGGAATCTCACGTGGCAGCTTACGCCAGTCCTGGAGATAGCGGTCTGGAAAGACCTCAGCAAACTGCGGGACGGCAAAATGAGCAAGGTTTACCAGACACGTCGAATCATCAATGATGAAACTCACAGGGACCCGTGCTTTTGGGTTGATAATCCTCACACCATCGGGTGGCGGGGCAGGGCGGTCGCCAGCGGGAGGTAACTCGCGTGTCTGCATCATCATCGCATTAGAAACGCCGGCTGCAAAAGGGAGGACGGCTCCTGCGGCTGCAAGCCCTGTAATGCTTTGCGAGAGGAACGAGCGTCGGGTCGAAAGTCCTGTCACTTCGGTCACTCCTGAGTGCCTCGAAAGATACTTGCATGGAAAGTCAGGCAGGGGTTCCTGTTACTCAACTCGCACCATCATAGTCGGAACAGGAAGAACTCTGGTCAAGTTAATCAGGTTACTGAGTACCGTGGCTGATTGCATTTGTGATCAGACTCTGGTTAGTATGCCAGCGGAACGCTCGCATTTCAGGCAACTCTGAGCAAATTGCACGCACCTGGAGTAACCATGGTTGCTGTTTTTTGGGGTCAGCAGGCGTTCGGCATTTCCTTTAACTCAAGTCACCGTGGAGATTTTCGTAATGGCGGAACCGAACGTCGACCAATCCTCAGGAGCAGGCCAGAAAATGGTCTTCTGGGGATGTTTTATTGCCCTCGTAACAACATCGTTTGCTTTCATCAGCCGCATTACGCTGTGTACCGTACGATTCGGAACAGAATTTAATCTCGATCAGGTCAAGATCGGCGAGCTAATTGGTGCTGGGATCTGGCCGTTTGCGATTTCGATTATCCTCTTCAGTCTGGTAATCGACCGTATCGGCTACAAAGTGGCGATGCTGTTCTCCTTCGCATGCTTTGCCACCTATCTCGCTTTGGCTTGTCTGGCATATTCGAAAGTCCAGGGAGTAGAAGGCGAAGCACTGATTGCCGGACAAAAGGCTGGCTATGATCTGCTTTATCTCGCAAGCATAATTCTGGCACTGGGGAATGGAACGGTCGAAGCGTTCATCAATCCTGTTGTGGCAACGATGTTCAACAAAGAAAAAACCAAGTGGCTCAACATCCTGCATGCGGGATGGCCAGGTGGACTTGTATTCTGCGGCCTCGCAACGATCTATCTGGAAGAAACACTGAAGACCGGCGACTGGCGAGGTGTTGTCGGCTTGGTTGGAATTCCAGCCGTAGTGTATTTGCTGATGTTGCTCGGAGCAAAGTTTCCGAAGAGCGAGCAGGAATCTGCTGGCGTTTCCTATCGTGAGATGCTGGGTGAATTCGGAGCGTTTGGAGCGTTGGTTGGCTTTGGTTTGATCTTCATGCAGCTGGGCGAAGTGTTCGGATGGAAGGAAGGCTCTTCGAAGTACATTGCCCCAGTGCTGACCGCTGTTCTGACGATCGGATTCGGAGCTTACACAAAGAGTTTTGGCCGAGCGATTCTGGCTTTTCTGATCATTATCATGATGCCGCTGGCAACCGCTGAAATCGGTACAGACTCCTGGATCAGCGGTCTTATGGAAAAACCGATGGAAGCTGCAGGACGCAATCCTGTGTGGGTTCTGGTTTACACCTCGGCGATCATGATGGTACTGAGATTTTTTGCAGGCCCGATTGTTCACAGTCTCTCCCCGATCGGCCTGTTGATCGTAAGCTCTGTGCTGGCCATTGCAGGCTTGTTTGCATTGTCCAAATGCGGAAGCGCCGAGTTGCCGATGATTTTCGCCGCCGCAACTCTTTATGGGTTTGGCAAGACATTCTTCTGGCCGACGATGCTGGGCGTCACGGCGGAGCAATGTCCAAAGGGTGGTGCACTTACGCTGAATGCCATTTCTGGCATTGGTATGATTGCCGTGGGAGTTCTGGGTACCCCGTTCATTGGTTATGTTCAGGCCCAGACAGCCAGTACCGTGTTGACTGAAAAATCCGCAGAGGTTGCCAAGACGGTTATCTCTGACAAAGAATTTATGGGTATCGCCTATCAGGCGATTGACCCGGATAAAGAGAAATCAGTAACGGACGAGGCTGGGCTGGCTGCTCTGTCAGACGCCAAGAAAAGCGGCAGCTTTGAAGCGTTGGGGAAAATGGTAATGTTCCCGGCCTTCATGCTGGCCTGTTACATTGTCTTGTTCCTCTATTTCAAGTCGAAGGGCGGATACAAGGCTCAGTCTCTATCCGGACATTGACGTATAACACTTGCCGCATGGCGAATCGCAAAATAGCGGTGAGGTGAACTCTGAAAAGCCCGGCACAGTGTGTCGGGCTTTTCTTTTTCACACGCATGATTTTTTTAGAACTGGATGGTGCTGTCTTCAACGAAATGTCACGTGCGAAGTAAAGTGGCGTCTTTATGTTGAGCTACACCGTTTCTTGCACGGTTCCGTGAATTCGTTACTCGCATGGTAGGTTTCGGAAATCTGGACAGGACTCTATCGAAAAACCTGTTTTCACCGATCATCCGAGGCAAGCCCGAAAGTCTGGCAGAACCAACGGAAAACGGGGCTCAAGCCAATCGATGTCGAAATCTGCCGGAACTTTTGACCGTCCAAATTCCGAACGAGGGAGTAGATTTCTTCTGACAGCGGCGGTTCTTCGAAGAGTCGCCTTTGCTCTCTTCCGAAAGGTTGAATTCATGCGTCTGATCGTTTGTGTTGCCACTCTGGCGGTTATTGGGCTCTCAACAGCAGCATCAGCTGGCGAAAACGCCGTTCATGTGCTGCCAGCCTCAACAGCGAGTGCTTCGGTTCCCGTCGTCAATGTGTCTCAGTCAAACAGTATCTTCCAGCCTGTTCGCCGAAGCCAGGGTGGATTCTTCAGTCGAGTCATGGAGTTGGAGCGTCGCAAGAATGCATGGTTGCGACGAACCTTTCTCCAGTAAGCCACAGACAGAAAACAGGACCTACGTTCTGCACGAGATCTTCCGGAAGTTCTTGACTTAACGCTGGTGTTGTTTACCGCTCCAGGCTCGGTGTCGGCCCTTAAGACCGAACGGTACGAAATTGGTGTTATGTGTGGCTCGCGTCCCGTTATCCAGGCTCATGGTGCGGTTGACGGAGAATAGAACCTTCTGAACCGCATGTTTCAGGAAAGGCCCATACGAAGTCCCAGTACGGAACAGCGAAAGCTCCCTGCCTCCGTATCGGAATCACCGTCCGTTTTTTGAAATTCGATTGAACGCGGTCGACTGTCCTGTCAGTCGGCCGCGTTCTTTTCGTTTTGGAAGAGTGCCAGAACGGGACATCGGGTCTGCTCGTGCTTTGTAGAGCTTTGTGCTCCTCTGTCTGTCGGGCCAAATTGCGGGGACATCCTTCGACCGACTCCTGCTCAATTCTATCGGTTTCGAGTCGACCCCAGCACTCCATTGCAGCGACTCGCCCGTTGGCGGAACCTTCAGAACCTATACAACCCGCGCCAGGCAATTTCCGGTTTCCCCGTAGTGTGCCATTTTGACGCGAACGCCAGGGAAGCCCGACGAGCCCTTACTCCGATAGCCCTTGGAGTGATGGTTCGATCCGGATGGTCGAACAGCCTGCCTCGAAGTGCTGCCAATGGCATCACTTTCGCCTCGATTCACGGATGAACTTCCGCAATGCCTATCTCCCGCAACCGCCGTCGACAACGATACTTTTTCCTGCCACTATGTTGTCTCTTCGGACTCGCATCGACTGCACAGGCTCAACACAGCATGCCCGTCCCAACCTGTCCCGGCCGCGGACTTGTGACTCCTGGTACTGACGGGATGTGGTATCTTGATGGCTGTTATGGATGCCAATTAGACGGGCCTGCCTCCTCAGATGACGAATCATCGAGTCCCCGACTTCTTCCCGAATTTCTGCATGAGTACCGTGGAATCACCGCGGAGTATATTTACACCGGCGAAGTATTCTCACTTGCTCACGGTGGACTGAATACCAAAGATGCCACGAAGTACAGGGGAAATCTCGATCTCGTGCTTAATGCTGACACTACCGCGATGGATTTATGGGAGGGCGGCCGCTTTTTTGCCTATGGAAACGCTTATCACGGTAAGTCTCTCACCACAAATTACGTCGGGGACGCTCAGTTCTTTAGCAACATTGACAGTACTCCGAGAGACGCAAATGAGTTCTTGCTAATGGAGTATTGGTACGAACATTCGTTTGCAGATGGGGATATTCTGGTCAAGGTTGGCAAACAGGATTCCAACGCCGACTTTGCATATTCAGACCTTGGAGGAGACTTCATAAATTCTTCCTTCGGCTTCTCGCCCACAATCTTGCTTCCCTCTTGGCCAAACCCGGCGATGGGAGTTTCGACATTCCTTAATCTCACCGATCTCCTGCACTACAAACTTGGCGTTTATGACGGCTCGCCATCATTGGGTGCGTTTACTGGTGGTCGATCTGGATTTGACTCTCTGGGCTCCGGCGGAGTGATGACCATGCAGGAGGTGTCATTAACGCCTCAGTTCGGCGCCCAGGGAGAGTTGCCGGGAACCTATAAAGCCGGAAACTGGATTCACAGCGATGAGTTCGACAACCTTGCGACCGGTGTGGGCACGGTCAATGGGAACCATGGATATTGGTTCAACATCGATCAAATGCTGTGGATCGAACCCGAGAGTGGAGACGAGCCACAGGGATTGGGCTTCTTTGCGCAATACGGATGGTCACCATCTGACCGAAATGTCGTCGATCGATATCACGGTGTTGGCATGACCTATCGAGGACTGGTTCCACAAAGAGATATTGACCTGGTTGGCGTCGGACTTGCATCAGCCCATTTTTCTGCGGCCGGTACCAATCGCGAAGAAGCTGTGGAAGTATTCTACAAAACACAGATCACAGATTGGTTCACTATTCAGCCAGACATGGTCTACATCGCGAACCCGAGCGGGATTAACAACGATGCCTTCATCGTGGGGCTGCGGTCAGAAATTGTGTTTTGAAAGCATGGCGACATGCTTGAAGCCCAATTGTATAGCGTTCCCGCTACACAGCTTGTTTTCTCGAAAAGAAACAGTACGTCTATCAATGAGAAGAGCCGTCGCGAAACCCGCACTTCGCGACGGCTCAGACCCCGAAACTGCTTGACTGCAGTGAGGATATCAAATTGTATTCAGCATCGACTGTCTGATCAGACCGCACCTGAGCCAGACAGCTGACTCACAAGCATGACCTCATGAGTCGGCTGAGATTCATGTTGATATCATTCAGTAGCAGTTCCGATGATGAGTTCCTCTTCTTCTTCCTGAATAATGATACGAGGCGTAACCATCAGCATTACGCTTTCAGTCTCGCGTCCCACACCACTATTCTTGAACAATCGGCTGATGTAAGGAATCTTGTTCAGGATCGGTACCCCAGCCATATTTCGGCCTTCTCTCAACCGCTTGATTCCGCCGAGGAGCACGGTACCACCGTCCGGAACGCTGACGACGGTTGATACGGTCAGGTTGGAAGTAACAGGCAACTGCAGTGTTCCGGCAGTTCCTCCACCTTGCTGACCCTGCTGACCGCCTTGGCCTTGCTGGCCACCGCCACCTCCACCAAAGCCACCACCACCGCCTCCACCGAAGCCGCCGCCAATTCCGCCGAAGCCGAACTGACCGCCACCACCACCGCCGCCTTGTCCACCAAAGCCGCCACCACCACCACCACCAAAGCCACCAGAAGCTTGTCCGCCGCCGACATTGGTAAAGGTCTGCATTTCAATGATCTGATTGAAGACTGGTAAGATGGACAATCGAACATACCTTCGATCTGCAGAAACAACTCCGTTTACCGTTAGGGTAACACCGTCGAGGGCCTGGCCGATCACTGATTGAAAACCAATGCCGCCCTGACCGACAACCGGAATCTGTTGTGCCACATAGTTTCGAATAATGTTGTCGCTGACACTCGCGGTTTGCCCGTTGTACATCGTGACTTTTGGAGCAGTCATGATGTTCGATCGAGAGTCACCCTGTGCGGCCTGGATGAAGAAGAAGGCTTCGATATCACTCAGGATGGCCATCCCGACCTGAATACCTGCATTTGGTTGGAAGCCACCAAAGTCTGGCACACCAATTTCAAATGATCCCTGACGGAACTGGATGTCGTAATCCTCAGTAAACTGATTCGGACCTGACATTCCCACGGTCTGACCATTGAAGTCGTCGCGAGGGGAGTTGACTCGGTTTACACGATCAAACAGTCGGCCACCACCGCCTTGCTGGCCCTGCTGGCCCTGCTGTCCCTGCTGACCACCGCCACCACCGCCGCCACCACCTTGCTGAGTATTTCCTCGCAGGTCCTGTCCCTGTTGCCCACCTCCACCACCACCGCCTCCACCACCAGTTGTCCCGCCTGGGAATGTAAGCTGGCGAGATCCAAAGGCTGGTACACCGGCAGGATCACCAAGGTTGTCCTGAACGTTGAAGTCGAAGTCGACGCCAATTCGTTCAAAGAAGTTGTCAGAAACACTGATAAATCGCACTTCGACAGTTACCTGCAAGTCCTGCAGCTTTCGCAACTGCTTCAGCAAATCGGCGACCTGCTCATGTGTCGCAGCCGTCTGTCGAATCACAAGGCTCAATGTGTTTTCTTCAGTCCCGATCGTCCCGCTTCCACCATCGACGTCCCATGTGCCTGGTTCAATAGTGGTGGTCAGCAGATCGATAAGACCCGAGAAGTCTGCATGATTGTCAGAGTAGTCAACAGTCGCACCGGAGTTGGTTCGACCATTTCCACTGATGTTGACAGACAGGTCATCGTTTACCTGATACAAGCCCATTCCAGGACTTTGCGATTGATCCTTGCTGGCCTGAGAGTTGGTGCCAAGCTTATTTGCGACCGGGACAACCAGATCTGCTACATTGTAGGTCAATGTAACCAGCTTGGTTTCCTGCTCCAGTCGATTCGAGATCATCAGCGTCTCATTCTCGATCGTGTAGACCAGACCACCGGCCTGATCCAGCAACAGATTCAACGCACTTCTCAGAGTAATCCCGTCCACATCAATACTGACTGGTTGATCGGCTGTCAGACCTTCCGTTTCAATAGCACGAGTCTGCATGGCAATATTGATGCCGTGGACTGTTGCAATGTGTCGAATGACTTCCGTCAAGGCCACGTCATGGAAGTGCAGGGAGACTTTCTCACCGAGGCTCTTCTCGATCTGCAGTTCGCTTTCTGTTCGTTCACGGCTGTCTGCACGGCCGTACTTTTCGCGACGTTTTGACAGGTCCGTCCACGACTTTGCATCCGGCATCGAGAAGTCTCCTCCCGGAGGCATAATCGAAGCCAGTTCCACATCGTTCAACTGCTGTGTAAAGCTGTCGGCCTTGCGTTCCCGCACGTCATTGTTGAAGGCAACCTGACGCTGAATCTTGGCTTTTTCAACCATGATTGTGGCCTGAGGCAGATCCGGATTCAGATCCTTCGCTTTCTTGGCCAGCAGCTCTGCTTCTGCGTAGCGGTGTTCTTTCATCAGCTCGTTGTACTGATCAACAAGTTCCGCGAACTCCTGCTCGATCCGAATCTTTGATTCTGTCTCGCGTTTGATCGCTTCCATCACGTTACGATTCTTGTTCTGCTGAGCGATATTCGGTCCTTGCTGATCCATGTACTCGCGAATCGTTTCCTGACTGCGACGAACATAACCACCCAGAGTATCCAGTGACTCCTTATTGAGAGGAGCTGCTTCGACTGTGGCAAGTGTGTTATCCAGGATCTGCAGAGCCTCTTCCGGATTATCCTTCTTCAGCTTCTCTGCTCGGAACACACTATTCATGACTTCTGTGCGAAGACGTTCGTAGCGAACATCAGACTCTTCAGTCGCGGTTGTCAGCGGATCTTTTTCATTCATTGGGCTCATTGGAAGTTCATTATCGATGGTGATCGATTCACCTTCCTGGCCAGATGCCAGTTGCACATCCGGAGCAGCAGCAACGTTCTGCATAAAGTCCTGCAGTTGTCGACGCTCTTTGGTGCCCAGATCCCCGGCATTCTTCGAAGCTTCAGAGAATGCGGCCTTGGCAGCCACTCGATTACCACTGCGAAGAGCGGCAATACCTCTGCGGTAAGCCTGAGAAGCAGACTCACCTTCTGGTGCAAGAACCGGGAAGTCAAACTCTGCCTCGTTGTTTGAAGCAAGTGAAGCAGATGCACGTCCCTCAGGAGTTACATCCACAGGGCTTCCGGACGCCAAAGCGTTTCGGCCATTCTTCTGAGAACTATTCTGGGCCATCAACTGGGCTTCTTCCAGCACGGTCTCCGGACGATCTTCCAGAAGTCCGAACGAAGCGTCGTGCTGCTGGGCCTGAATTGCAAGATGCTGAGCCTTCTGATGATCGCCTTTGTTCAAGGCAGACCGAGCTTCTGCAACCAGTCGATAGGCTTCTGATTCCGTTGCGGTTTCTGCGTCTGCAATGTTGTCGGTGCGGGCTGACTTCTTTGATTTGCCCTGACCACGCAGTGCCAGTTCAATGTCGTTCATTACAAGTTCCGGACGATCATCAAGAACGTTGTACGCGACATTCAACTCGGATGCCTGAGCCGCCTTTTCACGAGCAACACTCAGTTTTCCGTGGACGAGGGCTTCACGAGCTTCGTGAAGAAGCTTGCGAGCCATCAAGGCATCTTCAGATGTATCACTGTCTGCTGAAGCAAACGTCGAGTTGACGGCTGCACCAGTTCCCTGCAAACGTTTAATGTCTCGAGAAACCAGGGTCGGATTGTCCTCAAACATTCCGTAGGCCACGTCCAACTCGGCAGCCTGATCCGCAAACTTCGCAGCTTCCTCCAGGTTGCCCGCATCCATCGCGGCCCGTGCCTGAGTCAGCAAGCCCGTTGCCTGCTCGTACTCGTTGTCTGCACTCTTTGAACGAACTGTCGGCTTCTCAGATGACTTGCTGCCACCCGCAACAAAGGTCGATGTCTTTGTCTTTTTGTCAAGGTCCGCAATAACATGCTCTGGGCGATCATCCCACAGTCCCCACGAGGCCTGTAGTTGTCGAGCCTGTACAGCACGCGAACGGGCCGTTGCAAGATCGCCCTTGGCCAGGGCAAACCGAGCTTCCTTAACCAGTCGTTGAGCCTGCTTCTTCTTCAGCAGGTCGTTACTGGCCATCGGAGCCTCAACTTCAGCATCTGCCAGTTCCTCGAAAGGATTGACTTCCTCTGAGTCGGCTGCGGCAGAATCATCTGTCTCAGCCATTTCAGTGGATGCTGCTTGTTTCGCGAAGTCAAAATCAACACCCTGCTTTGCCACAGGCTCAGCGAGTGAATCCAGAAACTCCTCAGGAGTTTCTTCTCCTTCATTCCACTCAGCAGACAGCGATGCCGCTGTCTCAGCAAGTCGGCGAGCTTCGGCAGTCTTGCCTTGCTTCACCTTCTGCCGAGCGTCCTGAAGAAATCGTCTGGCAGCAGCATTGTAGTTGCCAGCAGGTTTTCCGGAGTCAGTCTGAGCTGACAACGTTCGTGACGGATCGCCGCCGCTGAACAAATACAGCGACACGGCCATCACCGAAGCGCATGTGATGAGTCCGATGGCCTTTTGCAATGTAGGATCCTCCTTCAGGAATGCGCGACAGAGCGACCTGGCTCTGGCAGCGATCGTCCATGATTTCCGAACCAGTCGATTCTGGTACGGACCATGAGTCAAATTAGGTAACTCGATCCGAGCCCGGAATCCGTTTCCGGGGACTCGTGATTTAATCTGATCTGAGCTGTCTTGATTCCCCGCTCGTTCACTGCCTCGCAGCGCAACGTTCGGACAATCGTCGCGGGGTGATAACTGTTGCGATCCGGAACGGTCAATACGGCGACAGCGTCAATTTGGACTCATTTTCTTCGATTCCTTCGTACTGCGTGTCACTTCGGCATTGCCTGCCGATTTCATAGGGACCAAGGCACTGCAGGCCGAATCAGAAAGCCTTTTTCAGCGATTTTCGCTGAGAACAGTAATCCCGGGCCATCGCCGGAGGCCGCTGTCAGCGACGATTTGAGCATCCCGATCACGTCAATGTGGCCTGTCGGTCGAATTTCAGGCCGCGAATCCTGTCCAACCTCGTTTTTTCTTTCTTGAGGTTGACATGAAGAGACAACAGCCGCTTGTGAGGAGTCGAATTTCTTCGGCTGTCGGCGGATTCGAGCGATTCGCATGGGCAGAAACTCTGCACGCACATCCTGAGCGACTGTCAGAACCCCAATAACCATCCGTCACTTCGCAGACTTCCAGGCGATATTGCCAGTCATATGTCAAGTCGCTCCCGTAATGCTCGATCGACCCACCTGGGTTTGAACAGGCGTCCTGCTGGAATTGCTTTAGACTAGAGTACAGGCGGAAAGACACGGCATGAGCACAACGATTGCCAGAAAACCAGAGTCACTTCAGGACGCGATCAGGGCTGTGATCAGTTCGGATGACTGCGAGCTTCCAGTGCTGCCTGAGGTTGCCGCTCAGTTGCTGAAA
>CANHVD010000047.1 GCA_947463775.1 Planctomycetaceae bacterium
AATTGTCGCCACAGGACAAGCCAGAGTGCGAAGAAATGCAAGGACCGCAACCTCCAGATCTTCAAGCCCATCACCGGAAGAATAAACTTTTTTCGAATCGGCAACGAACAGTCTCTGATCACCTCGAGTGGGAGCGTTCGTCACTACTTTGCCGAACTCTTCCCACAGTGAGGCGGGTTCGACGCCTTCGGGAATCTCCCATGCGGTCGCTGTTACGGTGAGTGGTCCAAGATTGGGACCGTAGCCAGCTTCATCAGTTCCTATTAACAGACGACGAGACATTCCGGCGAGGTTTCCAAAGGGAATCGTCGATGCGACTCAGGACAATGACTCAAGAAATGCGCTGGCCTGCATCGACGCTTCTGCACGCACCTGCCAATGCAATAAATGTCCGGCTGTGGGGAAATCGACGCAGATACCATCCTTGACCTGCTTCAGGAGACCCGCCGCATCAGTATCCGGCAACATCCCGCCTTTCGCAACATCGCCACGAAGAATCAGCAGGGGACACTGAATATCCCGCAAGCAAGCTTCAATATCGTAGTTCTTCGGCCATTGCCCTTCGAGAATGGCTTCCATCACCGCAGGATCCAGATCGTGCAGGCAGCGAGCCGTAAACCTCAAGGAGACACCATCACGAACGTCGGCGATTTTCAAAACTCGACCGTCAGAAAATGTCTTCAGCGGTTCATTACCAAACTCAGCTGAAATGTCGGCCACAGACAAATCTTTGCGGCCGGCCCAACGATGCATCGCCTGAAACGTGGGAAAGTAATTGGTCGCCTGCAACTGGTGCCAGTATCCCGGAGAGGGAGGATCTTCCAGAATGACGGCCGAAACTAACTTCGGTCGACGCGCGGCCAGAGCGATGCTGACTAACGCTCCCAGAGAGTGCCCATAGACTACAAATGGTTTGCCGATGGCCTCAGCAGCAGCGATCGCATCTTCAACATAGTCGACCACTCGATAGCGATCGCCTGCTCGGCCCGATTGTCCGTGTCCACGAAAATCGATGGCCCGGATACTAAATCGATTCGGGAACAGCGTCGCATAGGATGAAAAGGTCCGGCCAGCACGGCCGACACCGTGAAGCATCAGCAATGTTTCACTGCCACCGGGCCTAAGATCGAACATGTGAACTCTGACGCCGTCCACTGTCTCCACATGCTCTGAATTCCCGCTCACAGATGTCTCCTTACTTCTCCGTCACATCAATCTCATGAACTTCAATCATGCGATTCAGCTTCGTGATGGAAAGAACTTCGCGCACATCACGGCTGGGGTTAAAGACCTGAACCTTCAGCGGCAGACCCGGGATGCGGGTCAACGAGACCAGCAGTCCCAGCATTCCGCTGGGAACCAATCGAACCCCCGTCAGATCAAAAGCGACAATCGCTGAGTGATGGGCCTTCACAAGGTCTGAAATCGCCGCTCGATAATGAGCCGCATTAAATTCAGAGGGAACATCACTGCCACCAAAACCAAGGACCGTGACTTCTCCGGCACTGTAGACTTTCAGCAAGCCGTCTTCTGTCAAAGCAAACTGCTGGGCCAGATCTTCGGCTGCCGTCAGGTCTGCATCACTATTTTCCATCGCTTTTACTCGCTGAATGGCTTGAGAATTGTAGTCCCACGCTTGTCACCCGAAGTAACTGGTGCCCACAGTCTACACAGAACGGAACGTTTGCTCCAGAATCAGGCCTGAAAACCTGAAACCATACAATCCACCGGCTCTTCAGTTACAAAACAGCACCACTCGAAGACAGCTTATGAATACAAATGACTCAATCAACGCCGTTCGAGAATCCCGGAACGACGAGGAACAATCCCGATGATTGCAAATCGCTATCGACACATTGATGTTTCCGGCAGCCACCTCGAGATTGGTCGGCAGATCGGGGAATCCCTGAAGGAAGAGTTGAGAGGTTTCGTGGAAACCTCATGGGATCGCATCGAGCAAACTCTGAAGCTGCGACGTGAAATCGTCTTCAGTGTCATTCACCAAAGTACTCAATTTGTACGGAACTGGGCTCCTGACCTGCTCGATGAACTTTCAGGAGCTGCTCAAAGTTCGGGCTTATCCTTTGATGATCTGATGTTTCTCCAGATCAGAAATCAGCTCACAGCGGACATGGACAGCGGCTGCACGTCATTCTCTCTTAGAAAAGAACAGCAGCAGATTTCGCTGATCGGCCAAAACTGGGACAACGATCCCGCGCTCGATCCGTTTACAGTCGTGCTGACCAGAAGACCCAACAACAAACCGGCCTTTATGACCGTAACACAGGCTGGCCTGATCGCGTACATCGGAATGAGTGAAGCCGGGATGGCCGCCTGCCTGAATTCTCTGCCAGCCCCGGCGCGCGCTGTGGGCGTTCCGCACTACTTTACGCTGCGGCGAGTTTTCGAAGGGCAATCTCTGGAGCATGCCGTCAGCGTTATCTCGGACGCAACAAGAGCAATCCCTGCCAACATAATGCTGAGTACTCCCGATGGCCCCGCGAACCTGGAAGTCACGATTGATGACGTGAAAGTGCTCAGACCGGAGGCAGAGGACGTATTGCTCCACACGAATCATTGTCTGCATCCGGATCTCGCTTCCATTAATGGTCAGTTTCCGGAGTTGATTCAGTCCCGGCCTCGACTGGAGCGGATGAGCCAGTTATTGAAGACCGGCGTTTCCTGCGCGAGCATGGAAAGTTTGAAGGCCGCGCTGCAGGACCATACGGAGTTCCCGCGATCCGTCTGTCGTCACGCAAATGACGATCCGGGTCACGGCTATTGGAAGACTGTATTTTCGGTGATTATGTCCGTTGAAGCCGGAGAGATGCATATTGCACGGGGCAATCCGTGTGAAGCACCTTATGAGGTTTACGGGTTGTGAACCGCCAGCTTTCGGCAGATTCTGCGGGTCTGGAAGTGCTGGAGAATGGCGATCTGAGATACGCACAGGCAGCGTTATGGCAGGCATAAAGTGAAAACCCGGCACATCCGGAACAAACCCTACAGTTTCACAAATTGCCTGACCGATACTTCCGCTATGACCGTCCTGATGCGCAGATTCTGTCGGTGCCACCGCGCAGAAGCTGAACATCAGGAATCGGGAGAACATCAGCGAAGGCAGTGATTTACTGCAGCTTCTCCAAGGATGGATCAATGCGGATTCGGCACTCACTCAAGGCGTTCGTGCCCTTCATACTCATGCTGGCAGCCGGGCGCAGCGTCCAGGCACAGTATGGCCCTCCAGGTCCACAGCAGCCTATGCCGCAGGGGGCTTACCCGGGCGGTCAAATGCCGTACCCGTCGCAGTCGCCGTATCAGAATCTGTTCGATCAGACGTATGTCTCCGACGGATTGTGGTTCAACAACTCCAACAATGGCTTCGGACCATTCAATAGTCCTCGCAAGTGGACCTTTGGAGTCGACTACACCCATACCCGCACCCGGAAACTGGGCGGCCTCGTCGGTGCTGAGGGAGTGCAAACCTATCTGCAGCAGAACAGCAGTGGCGGCCCTTCGGTTGTCACTGGCATGGATTACTACAACTATTTCAATGCGGCCTCGGGATCAACAATCCCACAGCTTGACAATGATGGGATGCGCCTGACCAGCGGATTCACAAACGCAGACGGTTCAGGCATGTTGATCAATGCTCAGTTCAGTGGCGCAGCGACGGCAACGTTCGATGCCCGAGCGATCGCCCTGTCTCACCGTATGGACACGTTGACGGCTTTGAACATGCAGGCCTCCGGTGGTCACACCAGTGGCGCGGTCTTCAACGCTGGAGGCACTAATGATTATGACATCACTCAGAACCAAATTCTTCCCCCAGGCGTCGTGTTCGATTCCACTGATGTGGACGACTACGGTATCTACGGAACCACGTTCGACGTTCTTGATCGCACAGTGCTGAATCTCTATGGCATCCCGATTCTTTCGGGTGACCCATCCCCACCGACCAATGGTCTGAACGGCTCAACCGTTCCTTACGATCTGCAATTCATCCTGCAACATCAGCTGAACACTTACGGTGGATCCATCGACTGGGCCTTCGCACCAACGATTGATCGCGGCAATCTTGTTGTGCGACCAATCTTCGGCGGTCGCTACTATCGTGTTGACGAAACATTCGCCTTCCATGGCGAATCAACGCTGCTTGCCTACGGAACTGGTAATGGCACGTCTCCAGACAATGCCAAAATCTTCCCTGTCGGTGATGGTCGAATCTCCGGCACCGGCGGGGGTACCAACGCGACCATTCTTCCGGATACGCCGGGTGAAGGAGGGACAGTTGACTTCAACGCTCTGACCGGGACGAATTCAACTCACTTGATCGTCAAGTCCTTCATTAACAGTCATGTCACCAGTAGTCTGGCGGGCCCTGAGTTTGGTTTCCAGTATGAACTAGGTGACACCAAAGGCGTCAGGTTCACGGGGTCGACCCGACTTGCCGCTATGTTCAACGAAGAAAAGATACATCTGAGCGGCGACAATATCGGCAACTTTATGGGGGTCCAGGTGACACCAGACCCCGTAACCGGAAACGATCTTGAAACCCAGATGTTTGACACGAACACAACGCAGGGCCCTTCGCAGAATGCGTTCACCGATCAGGACTCAACGGTTCACTTGTCCCCGTTGTTTGAGCAGGGATTGAATGTTCAGTTGCCAATCTTCGGGGCCGTGCCGGTGCTGAAAGATATCCAGTTGCTGGAAGAGGCCAATCTGAATCTGGGCTGGAACTGGTTGTGGGTCGGGCAGATTGCTGATCCGAACGAGTCTATTCTCTATCAATCCAGTCCGCTCCTGAACGTCTTTCCGGAGATTCAGACAGAGCGTGGCAACCTGTTCCAGAATACACTCAGCGTCGGTGTCAACTGGAATTATTAGAACTGCTGGAAACTCAGTAGCGCTGCACGGTCGGAACTGCCGTGCGGCGAGTCTCAGGAATTCAGGCCGACCAGCCACAATTGAAAGCAAGAACTGTCAGCGTCGCTTCGAGACTCAGGATGTTGCATTTTGACAACAGTCTCCTGAAGGGCCTGAGGTATGATCGACGCTCCACACACTCGAACCGATCGTCGCTTTCGACTGGGCGGTTCCAGTGTTCTCCGCCACGTTGCCCCGAAACCTGTCGGCATTGTCAGCATCGGATTCAGGCAGCAGACGGTGACCATTCTTGGCGCCGTTGGCGTTGATGTCCATGTCCTGTCTCAGTCACCTCTGGCCGTGGGACAGCATCTGACCTTTATCGTCAGCTCTTCCTCCCGTGGGCCGGAAATTGCAATCCCCGGCATTGTTCATTGGGCGAATCCCGAGGGAACAGGCACAGAAGCCGGCATCGCGCTGCAGGAACCAATTCCAAACGAAATCGCTTTGAAGCTGCCCGGTTGCGAACGCGAAAGCATCCGATATGCCTGCCGAATCCATGGCAAGATGCTCTGGATTGACGGAGGTCCAAAGTCTCAGCCAGCAGTCGTGATCAATTACTCACGAGACGGAATGTGCATGCAGGTTGCCGCCGCTGTTCCCGTTGAGTGTGATGCGCAGTTTGTGTGGTGGACGGAAGAAGAAGAACATCGGATCGACGGTGTCGTTCGCTGGGTGATCGGTCAGGACGAGGGATTTCTTGCCGGTTGTGAACTGGTCAAAGAACCTGGCTATCGCCTTGCAGGTGTTCGATTCTAAGCATGGCTGCGAGCTCCCCGGGATCGCGTCCACACGCCGCCTCAGAGGAGCTTAAGCTGCTGCGTCCATTCCTCTCAGGAACAAACGAACGGACTTTCGAACTTCTTCAGCGGGCGGAATCTCAAGCGGCTGGAATCCAGCGCACATCATGGGCAACGGCGGCATAACAAGTCCAAGAAGCCGTGCAGCTGCCCAGTGCGGATCCGGGATGCGAAGGACGCCCCTTTGATCCAGTTGAGAGAGATAGATCGCCATCTCCCGAAGACCTCGGCCAAAGCCTGTCTCGTAGATCAGTCGCGCATTGTCCGGGAATCTGCGCCCCTCCGACATCAGCAGAAAGCACATACACGCGCCGTCTTCTGACAGCAGGATCTGCAACAGCGCGTGGAAATACTGTGTCAACATTTCCTCGGGATGAATGTGATCTGCATCCAGCTCCGGCAATGCTGCAAAAACTTCTTCGGCCCGTGTTCTCACCGCCTCTTCAAAGAGCTTCTCTTTGGAGGGGAAGTGATTGTAAACCGTTGCCTTGGAGACTCCGGATCTGGCAGTGACCTGATCCATGCTGGTATCTGCAAAGCCCTGAGCCATAAACAGCTCACGCCCTGCGTCCAGGATTTGTCGCCGTTTCTGTTCTGATCGACTCAAAGGTTCTTCAGAGGGTAACGTTGGCGATGTCAGGCTCATTTTGAACTCCTTTCGCAGGGTGGTTTTCCGCAGATGAAGATCCTCGAGAACTGGCCGTCAGGTGGCCATCCTGCATCTCGATAATCCGATCCGCAATATCCAGAACTCGTACGTCGTGCGTCACCATCAGAATGGGACGCTTCTGTTCTCGCGCAAGGCTTTGCAGCAAATTGACGACTTCGCGTCCCGAAGTCCCATCCAGCGCTGCGGTGGGCTCGTCCGCAAGAACCAGTTCCGGCCGCCCAACCAAAGCTCTTGCAATCGCAACTCGCTGCTTTTGACCGCCGGACAGCCGCGACACATGATAATTCATACGTTCTCCCAGACCCACCTGCTGCAGCATGCGAGTGGCCCGTTCACGCCCCTCTTTGATAGTGACGTCGGGCTGAAGGTCAAACATCACCTGCACATTCTGCAGGGCAGTCAGGTACGGTAGAAGGTTGTGTGCCTGAAAAATGAAACCAATCTTACGTCGCAGCTGCAGCAGATCAGCTTGAGACGCATTGTGCAACGAATGGCCCAGCACATCCAGTCGCCCCTCCTGCAGTTTCCGCAACCCCGCGATCAGCGTCAACAGCGTCGTTTTTCCGGATCCGGATGGTCCGGTCAAGAGCACGATTTCGCCCGGCTGAATGGCAAGTTCCACATCAAATAAAATCTGCTTGCGTAACTCGCCCTGGCCAAAGGAAAAATTGATTCCTGCACCAGTGATAATGGCTTTTGAATCATCAGTTTTCATACACCACTCGACTTTCCGGATCAGAATACGTCTGCGGGGTCCGCAGATCGCAGTTTGCGAACAGCCAGCATTCCGGAAAAAGTACACATCAGAATCGTTGCGAAGATCAGAAAGACGCCTCGCATCGGCTCCATGTATAGCGGCAACTGAGTGACTTTGCGCAATCCGGCATACATGGCGGCTGCAATCAGTGATCCCGGAATAAATCCCATGGTGGCTAGTTGCACGGACTGTCCAAGAACCAATTGGTAAAGATAGCCATCAGAGAATCCCATCGCCTTCATAGTGGCATACTGCGGCAGGTGATTCGTGACATCCGTATAAAGGATCTGATACACGACGATGAAGCCAATAAAGAATCCAACGACAGTGCCCGCAGTAAAGATGATTCCGATCGGTGTTGCGGATCGCCAGTAAATCAGTTCCAGCTCTTTGAACTGTTCCACAGTCAAAACCTGAACTTCTTTCCCCAACACCTTTTGAAACTGCTTCTGCGCAGAGACAACTGAAATTCCGGGCATCAGCTTTACGACACCAACATCGATCTCCCCGGATTTCCGTTCCGGGAAGAGTCGCAGGAAATTGGCATGACTGACGAGAACATTGCCGTCAACGCCGAATGAAGCTCCGAGATCAACAACTCCGGCCAATGACATGCGACGTCGATTAAGCTCCAGTTCCACGGGTTCGCGTCTTTCGACGGCCCCCACGACGTCACCAAAGCGGGGTCGCGCCATGCGATCATAAAGGAACACATCTGTATTCCGAAGTTGCAGCAGATGCTGTTCGATGCCGGGCAGTTTGAGTGACGCATTGTCGGTTTCAATTCCGTAACATTGAATCGACCGCATTTCTCCGTTCCACGGATTCTTCCATTCCCCTGGAGCAAGATAAATTGAGAACACGTCGCTGACATCAGGACTTCCCCGCAGGCGATACAGCAGCCGACTGGAGAAGACCTTGCTATGCAGCAAATGTTCGTATTGGCTGTGGACGATCACCAGTTCGCCGTTCATTGAACCATGAAAAACCACGGCACTGGCGAACAGGGCTTTCATCAATCCCAGTTGCATCCACATCAACACAACCGAAACCATAACTCCAGCAACGGCTGCAAACAGCTTCATCTTCTCGTGTTTCAGTTGCAGCCACGCCAAAGGGATTCGCTGACTCATTGTGGCATCCCCTGCGCTCCAGCCGGAGTACTCGCATCACTCATGTCCGTCGAGGAGGAATGCGACTTCGAAGTTTCTAACACGACCTCAACTTTAGCCCATGACAGCCCGGAAACTCGCTGACCGTCTTTGTCGTCAAGCCGGATTCGAACTTCCACAATTCGAGCATCTGTATCATCAACAGGATCACTCGAAAGCACATCTTTGCGGCCAATCAGACGCCCGACTTCAATCACACGACCATGTAAAGTCGTGTTGAGATTCCTCATCGAAATCGTCGCAGGCTGGCCCAGTGCAACCTTGAGAATGTCTGACTCGTGAACCTCAGCGACAACGTCCATCTGCCGTGTGTCACCCAGATCCAACACTCCTTCTGATCCGATGCGTTCTCCGACACGCGTATGAATCTTCAGAATCTCCCCGTCGATCGGGCTTCGAATCATTGAGATCTCAAGATCCGCCTCAGCACGCTGTACTGTCGCCCGAGCCCGCGCGACTTCGGCCTCTGCTTTTTCAAGATCGACGACTCGGACTTCTGCCAACGCCACCAGCGCAGATTCATGCTGAGCCAATTCGCGCCGGAGCACATCAACATCTGCAACTCGCGTGTCCAGATCATCCTCAGAAACGGCTCTGTTCTTTCGCAGTTCCTTAGCACGCTCCAGCTGCTTTTCTGCGAGCTTCAAACGTTCGCGAGTCCGTGCAATCAGCTCCTCCTGAGCTCGAAGATCACCGGTCTTTGCGCCGGCCTTGATCTGAGCCAGAGATTTCTCTGCAAGCAACACGGAGGCTTTGGCCAGATCGACGTCGGCCTGCTCTCGACGATTGGAATCAAGAATTGCCAGCACTTGTCCGGCATAAACCTGGTCGCCAACGCGAACCATTATCTTTTCAACAACAGGCGGCTCCATCACTGACGGAGCGTTGACGTGGATCACTTCGCTCTGTGGTTCAATTCGTCCCAGGGCTCCCACACCGAATTCTGACAGAGACGCCACGGGGGCCGGGGTGTTCTGTTCCACAATGGGCAGGGAACGATTCGCCGCGAAGGCTCCTGCCATGACGACGGCTGAACAGAACACAAAAATCAATGTTTTACGCATAGGCCACCAGAAATGAACGGTTCAGTTTAGTTCTTATATCATAGACACTGAACCGTTCAGTTCAATTATTTTTTCGGCAGTATTTTCGTCTTCGCGATCGGGATAACCCGCAAAGTCCTCGCAAACTGCCAAATCCACTCAAGCGGCAAGGCCGGATCTCTCGATTAACCGAAAAGCGAGTGATGTGTCGTGCGACCATCGGATCGCAGTTTGGAGTATGAGCGAGCTTTGTCGCTGGAGAATGCAAATGCCGATTCGACGGTCCGTCCTGAGTGCCATTGGACTTTTGGTTTTTGGAACCGCTGTACTCTACGGTCAGCAGAATGACCCATTTGCGGAATGGGACCGACAGAATCCACGCCCAACCGCAAAGAAGGCTGCATCGAAAGCGCCAGTTTCGGGTGTGAAGTATTTCTCGCCAAACTCTGAGAAAGAGGTCTCTTCCGAAAACGCACCGGCGGACACACCAGACAACAAAGCATTTGAGGCTTCTCGTCAGCGAATGCGTGAACGCATCGAGACGGGGTCAGCAAACAAGTCTGGGGCCTTGCAGAAACCCGTCGCCACTGCGAATGCAGCCAAGCCCGAAACAAAATCATCCTCTACTTCGGCCCGCAAAGAGAAACCTGCGGCAGAAGCCCATCTTCCCGTCGCCGAGTGGGATGTTTCCACGGCAGCAGGAAAGCTGAAGAGCAATGGGACGGCTAAATCCTCCTCGGACCAATCGTCGAAGCAGACATCTTCGGGAAAGGTTCAGCCAGCAGCTTTTGAGGAAACTGCTCGAAACTCCGGCAAGAAGATTGTTCAGGTGAGTCAGTCCGATTCTGATCTCGAGGTGGACTCAAAGTCGCCTGAGCCAGCAGAAGAAGAGAATCCATTCGCGAGCTATCTTGAGAAATCTTCCAGCTCGAAAAAATCTGCCGAGATGCCTCCGGAGTTCAGCGAACAGTTCGCATCGGGAGACGAGGGGGAGAAGGCTGAAGCTCTTCTGAAATCCGCTCCTGCTTCTCGAAAAGCTGCGGCCATCGCCAAGCCCGCCGTACCACTCAATACATCAAAGGCTCCAGCATCAAAGGCTCCCGTTCTAAACGCTCCCGCAGAAAAGCCTGTCGCAACAAAGTCTGGTTCGGCTAAGGCTGTCCCGGTGAAAACCGTTTCTGCAACTCGATCTGCCGAAGCGTTTTCAGCAACGGGGTCAACGACTGCGGCTGCGGATTCAGGTCCACAGTCGCCGGGGGTCACCGTACAATGGGTTCGCCGCGGCGAGTTCAACGTGGGACAAGAATGCGACATCGATCTTGTTGTCCAGAATACAAGTAAATCGGCTGTCCGAAGCGTGATGACAGAAGCCATCATTCCGGAAGGGCTTGAACTTGTTGAAGCAAAGCCACCGGCCATGGAAGGCTCGGAAACACCGACATGGACTTTCGGCGAACTTAAGCCCGGGGAAACGCGCACTGTCGCTTTGAAGGTCATTCCGCGTCAACGTGGCGACGTTCGCCTTGATGCCTTCGTGCGGATGACTGGGTTTTCCTCTTCAGAATTTTCAGTACAGGAACCGCTGATCAGCGTAGAAGTCAGCGGACCTGAGACTGTGGAAGTGGGACAGCAGGCCGGTTACGTTGTGAAAGTGACAAACCCAGGAACAGGGCTCGCCAACAACGTCGTGATTCAGGCCGCAATTCCCGAGGGGCTGGAACATCGCAGCGGCAGCATTTTGTCGATTGATATCGGTACACTGAACGCGGGAGAGTCGCGTCAGGCAAAGCTTAGCCTGACCGCGGTCAAAGGCGGCGTTCAGGATGTCGCCGTGCGAGCCATCGCATCAGGCGATCTGACGGACGAAACCACAGCGACAGTCACCGTCGCTGAGCCTAAGCTCAAGATCGCAATCAACGGACCAGAAGAACAACTGGCCGGACGAACGAGTGACTACACCATGACAGTTTCCAATGCTGGTGGAGTCCCATCTGAGAACGTACGAGCCAAGTATCGCATTCCGCAAGGATTCGATTTCGTCTCTGCCAATCGAGGCGGTAAATACAGCAAGACGGATCATTCGATCGAGTGGTTCGTGGGAACACTGCAGCCTGATGGATCGAGTGATTTCAGTCTGACTCTGCGAGCCACCGAGCCAGGTGAACTGCTACATCAGGCCGGAGTCATTTCAGAACACGGTCAGGTCACGATGTGTGACTACAACACCGTTGTCGAAGGCATGGCCGCGCTGGACCTGAAGATTGTGTCCAGCAGCAAGGATCTGGCCAAGGGTGACGATGTCACCTGGGAAGTGCATATCCGCAACACCGGAAGCCGTGCAGCATCGAATGTGGGTATGTCCTGCGAATTGCCGTCAGGAATCCAGCTCGTTGATGCAGAAGGTCCATCCGAGCACATTGCTGAAAACGGAGTTATGGTTTTCCGTTCTCTGCCAACGATCGCTCCGGATCAAGAGATTGTCTACTCCATTCGAGCAACCTGCCTGCGGGAAGGCAATCATCGCCTGCGTCTGCGAGTCGCGAGCGAATCGATCTCGGAACCGCTGATTGGCGAAGAATCAGCAACAGTTGTTGAACGCTGATTTGCTCATGCACTCGCAGCAGAACCGGGACTTGCTCCCGGACAGCTCAGAAAATGCATGAGGAAAGAAGTAAACGAGGGTGCTATCCCGGTTCTGCAGGAGCCTCCTGGTCAGCTCATGATCAGGCAACTCCGAAGTATTCCCGGATGAACTGACGGCGGTCTGCGCTCTGCACATACTGCACGAGCGCATACAGCTTCTTCTGGTCTCGCAGAAGCTTGGCCGCACGACCTTCCTCGTCGGCCAATGATTCGGGCATGTCTCCCTCCACGATCAGGTTGGAAAGATCAATTTCGTCCTGAATCACGCCATGTCGTTGCAATAAAGACAGGACGGTCTCCACTCGTCGATCATGACGCTGGCGATCACACAAACGCTCTCGCAGCCACTCGATCCCAAACGCACGAATCTGCTCTGTGCTGTGCGTGAGATGGTGATAGACACGTTCGCAGAATTCGGCATCCGGATTCGTCCATCGAATAAACTCGATCTGAGTATTCAGATCGCGCTGGTCGTAAAGCAGAGTACACTCCGACGGCTTGCCATCTCGGCCCGCGCGGCCGATTTCCTGGTAGTATGACTCCATCGAACCAGGGATGTCCGCATGAACCACAAAGCGGATATCTTCCTTGTCGACCCCCATCCCAAAAGCATTGGTCGCAAGGACAAGGCGAGAGCGCCCCTTCATAAAATCGTCCTGAATATTGCGACGAACATGCCGATCCAGATCGCCGTGGTAGCAGACGTGATCGATGCCCGCAGCCTGAAGCCTTTCACTGAACTCCAGCAGAGTTCGAATCAGAGTGAAGTAAACGATGCCGCTGCCTTTTGAATCCGGGGTCAGCCAGCGATCGAAAACGGCCTCCATGGATTCTTCTTTTTCGTCAGCCTCCCAAACCTCTTCCACCCGCAGGTCCAGATTAGGGCGATCAATCCCTTCATGAAATGTGCGGACTTCGGCAACATCGAGTCCCAGCTGACGAACAATGTCCTGCTGCACATCAAGCGTGGCTGTCGCGGTCAGAGCCATCGTCACCGGATTGCCCAACACGGCCCTGAACTCTGCCACACGAGTATAGTCGGGCCTAAAATCATGGCCCCATTCACTGATGCAGTGAGCTTCATCGACGGCCAGCAGCTTCACTTCTCTCTGCGCAATGATCTCCAGAAACTCCGCTTTGCGAAAACGTTCCGGAGTCACATACAGCAGACAGTAATCACCTCGCGCCACCGCGGCATAACGCTTCTCCCGATCTTTGCGGCTCAGCGACGAATTCACAAACGTGGCGGAAATCCCTTTCGCCTGGAGTGCATCCACCTGATCCTTCATCAAGGCAATGAGCGGCGAAAGAACGAGTGTGATTGGTGGTCGTCCTCCGCTGTTCTTGTTGTGCAGCATCAGGGCCGGGATCTGAAAGCACAGCGACTTGCCGCTTCCGGTTGGCATAATCACCAGACTGTGTCGACCAGCACTCACGTGTTCGATGATTTCCGCCTGTGCGACCCGGAACTCCGAATACCCGAAGTAGTGCTGGAGAAGTTCATTTGCAGATTTCATAAAGCAGAGTCGATCCCACGCATGTTGCCAAAAATCAACAGTCAAAACTGATCCGAACCAGCACTATAACTGACGTCGCTTTGTCAGCTTTACCTGCACATTTGTCAGAAACTTCCGACCCATATCCGCGGAAGAATCAATAGTCTAGAACACCTCGACGCAGCCGGACAGGATCCTGTTTCTTCTGCGGTGTTCGAGAAATAGTCCGGAAATCGCAAGAAATGATTTTGCACCAGACAATCATGCATTTTGCGGGTTCCGAACTGATTCTTGTGTAATCACAAGCGGCTTCCAAACCACAATCAGTTCCGTTACAGAAATCAACAACAGCTTTATGTCGAATCCCAGAGTGTCAGTCGTCATTCCTGTCTTCAACGGCGCCGAGGATCTTTCCGGTGCGATTGAAAGCGCGTTGAATCAGCGGGACTGTGAAACCGAAGTGATCGTAGTAAACGATGGCTCCACGGATGGAACCAGGGATGTGATTGAACGGTATGGCAACAGAATCATCGCCATCCACCAGAAGAACCTTGGCGCCGCCGGTCTTTCCAGAACTCGAAACAACGGGGTTGCAGCATCATCTGGCGAGTGGATCGCGTTTCTTGATCACGATGATCTGTGGGAACCAGATAAGCTGGCTTCCCAGTTGAAGGCCGCACAACGGACGTCGGCCGACATTGTCTATACGAATGCACGCAACTTTGGAGATGTCTCGCGCGTCAGTGACTTTCGGAGCGATCCGACCGCAATGCTCGAAGGCGATCTGTTCGAAGCTTTGCTGATGGACAACTTTATTGTGATGTCCAGCACGATGATGAAACGTGCTTTGTTCGACAGGATCCATGGATTTACGGAATCACCCGTGCTGGCTGAGGACTGGGATCTGTGGCTCAAGGCCGCTGCAGCCGGGGGGCGATTTGCCGCTGTTTCAGAACCCGTCACAATGTATCGTTGGCGGCCCGGTTCGTTTTCAAAGAACCATGTCCGGATGCGTAATCTGAGGCTGTTGGCTCTGCAGCGAGCACTTGACTCTGACCGTGGTCAGCAGGTGTCATGGTCTGTCCGTCGCAAAGCTCTCGCAAATGTTGAACGATGCTCGGCATGGTTTCTGGCCTCCTCGTCACCGCGACAGGCCATCAGTTGGTACGCGCGATCTTTGATCTACTGGCCGTTTGATGTCAACTGCTGGAAGGGTGTCGTCAAAGGGTGTGTTGGTCGATCCTGACGATTGCGTTCCGCAAGGATTCCGGACCACTTTTCGGGATCTGCGAAAAGCATTAGACTACGGCATAGCAATTCACGAACAGGCCGTATTCTCCGGGAAACGCGGTCTACTCACCCCTCTGAGATTCGCCGCGTGCTGGATTCCTACAACGATCGCTGGGCATTGATTACCGGAGCCTCATCCGGAATTGGCGCGGAGTTCGCTGTGCAATTGGCCGGTCGCGGAATGCATTTGATCCTGGCAGCTCGTCGTAAAGACAAGATGACGGAGCTTGCGACCGATCTGAATACTCGACATGGCACACGTTGTCATATTGTGGCCGTCGATCTGGCCGACCCTGACTCCGGTCGACGACTCATGGAAGAGGTCAAGCGTCTTGGTGTGCAGATTGAGCTGCTTGTCAATAACGCGGGAATGGGATTGATCGGTCAGATCGAAACAACAACTCCGGAAGAAGTCCGGAAGATGCTCAATCTGAACCTGATGACACTGACCGATTTGACCTACCGAGTGCTCCCCGGGATGCTGTCACAGGGGCACGGGGCAATCATCAATATGTCGTCTCAGGCAGCGTTTCAACCTGTCGCCTTCATGGCCGCCTATGCCGCCAGTAAATCTTATATCCTCCATTTCAGTGAAGCCCTGTGGGCGGAAGCTCGTAGTCGAGGAGTCACGGTCATGGCGTTGTGCCCCGGAGTCACTCGAACGGAATTCTTTGACCTCGCCGGAGTCCCGGGCTGGCTCGAAAAACACACATCGCATCCTCCCGGAAAGGTCGTGAAGACCGCGTTGAAAACTCTGGAGAAACGTCGACAGTATGTCGTGCCGGGTTGGAAGAACTACCTCATGACATTGCTCGTCCGCATCACGACTCGTCGCACGGCAGTAAATGAATCGAAGAGATTCTTTCGCCCCGCAAAACCTCAGAAACCCGCAAGTGAGCCATAACCCGCGGTCTGCACCAGGGATCTTTTGAGCGAATCCCGCAAATTATGGCTCGTTGCGACGTGTGCAGGTGGCAGTTAGAATGCCGGCCTGTCGCATGACTTCGTGTTGTGATACACGAAAACGCTTCAGTGCAGTGACATCTGCAACACCGCCCCCGGGCGAACTCAACCGATGTCTCAGACCCTTAGACTCTCAGGCACGCGGACTGCCTGACGCTTTTTCTGAGATCTGACTGGCACTATGTACTGCACTGCAATTGATGTTCATTCACTTTTTCTGCCGGGCGCCCCATGAATTCCGAGGACATTTCCACAAGCGACGATAACAAGAAGAACAACCCCGCTCGATTTATCGCTCGTGAAATCCTGAACGGGCTGGAAACACTCATTCAGGAAGCTCAGGCGAATACGCGGCCACTGGAAGTCGATCCTTATCGATCACGCATGTTTGAGTTTTTCGTAACAGCAGACGGTGCTGGATTGATCAAAGACGATCGAGAAGTGGCGGCCTTCGAAGATCTGGATGAAGATTCCAACGAAATGGATCTCTCCGCAGACAGCCTGTGCCGACTTCTCGCACGCCGTTGGGGATTGGATATGGCGGCACGAGAAGCCCAGGCCCTGCAGACGCGATTGCCTGCCGATCAACTGGAACGCATGAGATTACTCTGGTCGGTCATGCGAATGTGGATTGAATGGAGCTATGCGTGGCGACGCTGGAATGAG
>CANHVD010000048.1 GCA_947463775.1 Planctomycetaceae bacterium
CAGCTTTCATGTTCAAGATAGACGGCTTGAGGACTTGCGGTGGTCACAATGATCGTCCGGACATTGTCACGAGAGCGTTCAAGAGTCTGGTTGTGTGGCGAATTTATGCCGGGTGAAGAAACCGTCTTTCTCGTCGAGGCCCGGGAGCCTGCAGAGCACTCGCGGTCGTCTCACGCAGAACCAATTCGCCGTATAGGATTTTGTTTGTAGCCGAGTTCTGGGGAACTCGGAATTTTTCACGAAGCCTGTTTTAAAAAGGCCAACTGGAGCTCGGAAAACTGCTCCGTCAAAGTGGTTGGTGGGAACTTTCGCAGGTTAGGTTGCTGAGACGGACGGTTTCCGGAAACAATTCTGTGCGAAAAGCAAAATATTGCGCTGCGGAGACCAAAATTATTGTCCGATTTTTGAGGCCCTGTTCGGCACAAATTCGCCAAGTTGACGCTCGACGTTTTTAACATTTTTTTAAAATTGTCGAGTCAAAATGCCATTGGGAGCCGATCTCAACTGCATACAACATTTTGTGTTGACAGATTGATTGGCCCCACTATATTGCGGTAGTTGTCGATTTGTCGGCTTGGCTGCTGTGGTGGCCCTGGTGGTCGCAAACCGTTATCTGAAAACGGTTTGAGTGACCCCGAAGCCGGTCGATTGACAGTGCGATGCAGCCGAATATCCTGCTGCTCGTCCGGTATGGATGCCCCCCTTCGACAGGAGGTCGACGATGATGACGAATATGTCGTGTCAAACCCTTTCTGCAGTTCTCGTCGCTTGCGTTTTCCCTCAATCTGATTGCCCTGATTGAGGTGCCCCCGAAAGTCACTAGCGGTCGTTGCTGCGCGTCTGGATTTTGCTGCGAAGTTCGTCGAGTGTTCTGGTGTTGATCGATCGTGAAATAGAACATTTTTTGTTTTTAAACGTGATGGAGTCTCTGCGCAAGAAGCGCAGTTTTCACCCGGAAGAAGAAAGAAGGGGAGTAGCGTCGAATGATTCGAGCAGTGTCAGAATGGATTATCCGTAAGCGAGATGGCCGAACGGTTCCGTTTGAGTCTCGTTTGATCAACAAGGCGATCCTCAATGCGTTCCGCGCAGAATTGAATCTGGCTGACAATCAGCCGATCGACCGCGACATTGAGAAAGAGGTGGCTTCGATCACCGACCAGATCGTGAGCGACGCGAGCAGCGATGCGGCCACGGACCGCGGTGTTGGGGTTGAGCAGATCCAGGACTTCGTGGAAATGCAGTTGATGAAGCGCGGGCACTACCGGGTTGCTCGCCGTTACATCGTCTACCGCGCCGAACACGCCAAAATCCGTGCTCTTCAGCAGCTTGATGCAGTCGAAGGCGCCGACGCTGTCGCGCAGCCTCGCATGTTTGTTAAGCTGGAGGACGGTGTACGAGTTCCTTTCGATGTGAATCGTATCCGTCGCCGCATGGAACTGGCTTGTGCCGGTCTGGTGGAGTGTGACGCCGAGGAACTGACTCAGGAAGTCATCAAGTCAGCCTTCGACGGCATTTCCGTTGGTGAAATCTACCGGGCGATGATCCTGGCGGCGCGATGTCGAATCGAAACGGATCCAGCTTTTGACGTTGTGGCCGCTCGACTGCTGCGTATGGTCATCAGCAACGAAGCTTTGGGAAGCTCGCCGCACAATGCAGCCGAATACGCGAAACTTTATCGCAACCAGTTCGAGCATTACGTTATCGACGGGATCAATGAAGACCGACTGACTCCGGATCTTCGTAATCTCAACCTGACGCGGATTGCCGGAGCTTTGCAGCCGGATCGGGACGGTTTGTTCAAGTATCCAGGTCTCCAGGCGGTTTATGACCGCTATTTGTTGCACATCGAAGGTCGACGCATCGAAACGCCTCAGTACTTCTGGATGCGTGTTGCGATGGGGTTGGCTATGAATGAGCCAAATCCGGAAGACCGGGCGATTGAGTTTTACAACATGCTGTCTTCGATGCGGTTTACGTCCGCAACGCCGACGCTGTTCAACTCCGCGACCAATCATCCTCAGCTCAGTTCATGCTACCTGTCGACTGTGAAAGACGATTTGGAACACATCTTCAAGTGTGTTTCTGACAACGCAAAGCTCAGCAAATGGGCGGGCGGTCTGGGCAACGACTGGACCAGCATCCGTGCAACGAACTCTCACATCAAGGGCACGAACGGCCGCAGCCAGGGTGTGATTCCGTTCCTGAAGGTCGTGAACGACACGGCTGTTGCGGTTAATCAGGGTGGAAAACGCAAGGGAGCTGTTTGCTCGTACCTTGAAACCTGGCATATGGACATCGAGGAATTCCTTGATCTCCGTAAGAACACGGGTGACGATCGTCGTCGTACTCACGACATGCACACGGCTAACTGGATTCCAGACCTGTTCATGAAGCGAGTGGAAGAAGAGGGCGAGTGGACTCTGTTCAGCCCGAACGAAGTTCCTGACCTCCACGATCTGGTCGGCAAGGCTTTCGAGACTCGCTATGTCGAGTACGAAAAGATGGCCGAAGCTGGCGAAATCCGGATGTCCAAGAAGCTGCCTGCTTTGGAACTCTGGCGTAAGATGCTGACTCGCTTGTTCGAAACGGGTCATCCATGGATTACGTGGAAGGATCCATCGAACATCCGCTCGCCACAGGATCATGTGGGTGTTGTTCATAGCAGCAATCTCTGCACCGAGATTCTGCTCAACACATCCTCAACCGAAACTGCGGTGTGCAATCTGGGTTCGATCAACTTGCTGGCTCACATTGTGGACGGCCAGTTTGATCTGCCAATGCTGGAAGAGACTGTTCGCACCGCAATGCGAATGCTGGACAACGTGATTGACATCAACTTCTATCCTACGGATGAAGCCAAGAATGCTAATCAGCGTCATCGTCCGGTTGGTCTGGGCCTGATGGGTTTCCAGGATGCGTTGGCAGCCTTGAACATCAGCTACGCCAGCACCGGCGCGGTGGACTTTGCTGATTACAGCATGGAAGCCATTTCGTACTTTGCGATCAAAGCATCGACCGAGCTGGCGGCTGAGCGAGGCGTTTATGGCACTTACGCGGGTTCCAAGTGGGATCGCGGAATGTTGCCGATCGACACGATGGATCTGTTGGAAGAGCAACGCGGTTGCCGAATTGACGTCGACCGATCTGCTCGGATGGACTGGTCCGTTGTGCGAGCGGCAGTGGCAACTCATGGTATGCGTAACAGCAACTGCATGGCGATTGCTCCGACCGCGACGATCTCCACGATCATCGGTGTGGCTCAGTCAATCGAGCCGATGTACAAGCATTTGTTCGTGAAGAGCAACCTGTCTGGTGAGTTTACTCATCTGAACAATTCGCTTGTCACAGAACTCAAGCAGCGTGGGTTGTGGGATGCTGACATGCTGGAAACCTTGAAGTACTACGACGGAACACTGACCCATATTGGTCGCATTCCTGGAGACATCAAGGCTCGCTATCTGACCGCGTTCGAAGTGGAACCAAAGTGGTTGATCGAATGTGCGGCTCGTCGTCAGAAATGGATCGACATGGGCCAGTCGCTGAACCTTTACATGTGCGAACCAAGCGGCAAGAAGCTGCATGATATGTATATGCTGGCGTGGCGAAAAGGTCTCAAGACGACCTATTATTTACGCACCCTGGCAGCGACTCAGATCGAAAAATCGACGGTCGACATCAACAAGTTTGGTGTTCAGCCACGATGGGTCAAGAGCCGCAGTGCCTCCAGCGACATCCAGATGGCCCGCATGGATGAGGATCGATCTCCGGAACAGGGCCGCGCTGATATCCCGGCTCCGCATGTTGTGCCGGTGACTGAGGTTTCTCAGTACAAGGCCTGCAGTATTACGGATCCTGACTGCGAAGCGTGTCAGTAGGCATCGGAAACTGAGCCGCAATGATCGTTCGATTATTGCGGCCTCGTGATTCGGCGAGCGGAGGGTGTTAGCCCTCCGAGCCGTGCGATTGACACTCGGAGGGCTCACGCCCTCTGCTCGCCTGGTTCATCCTGCCAATGACGGAGCCCTTGTTTTGAACCACTTCAATCGACGACATTTCATGAGCCGTTCTGTGTCAGCGTTGGCTGGCACAGCAGCGGCTTCTTTTTTGCCCTGGTCGGTGGCATCTCGAACGGCAGCGGCCGCATGGGACGAAGCTCCGGTCGATCCTGCCAAAGCGGACCTGATTTATCGAACTCGATCGCCCCGCAATGGTGAGCCGCGACTCGAAGAACTGGTCAAAGACTGGATTACTCCGACGCCGCAGTTCTACATCCGCAGCCACGGAGCAAATCCGAACGTCGTGGCGGATGAGTTTAAGGTGTCGATCGAGGGCATGGTCGACAAGCCTGTGACGTTTTCGATTCCGGAGCTGCTGGAGAAATTCCCCAAATCCAGCGTGACCTGTACCGTCAGTTGTGCCGGCATTCGGCGGTATGAGTTCATTAAAGTCAAGGAAATGAAGGGTGTCCAGTGGCAGGAAGGCCCGATCGGCAATGCCGTCTGGTCGGGAGTTCGCCTGTCTGATGTGTTGAAGGCCGCCGGAGTTAGCCCTGACGCGAAGCATGTCTGGTTTGAGGGCGCTGATCAGGTCGTCGACGGCAAAGCCACGTTTCCGTTTGGCGGTTCAGTGCCTATGAGCAAATTGCTGGAAGAAGATGAAAAACTTCCAGGAGTTCTGCTGGCAACTCATATGAATGGACAGCCTCTGCTGGCGGATCACGGCTTTCCGTTGCGAACAATTGTGCCCGGATACATCGGAGCCCGCTGCGTCAAGTGGTTGAACAAGATTGTCGTAAGTGACAAGCCTTCTCCAAATCACTTCATTGCTGATGTCTACAAAATGGTGTATTCAGGAACTCAGGTCGAGATTGATGAAACTGCGCCGATTTACAGATACCCTGTGAATGCCGCGTTGTGTTCTGCGGACCACAAAGACGGCAAGGTTGACGTGAAAGGATATGCCCTGCCAACCGGACGAAAGGGATGTTCGATTTCCAAAGTCGAAGTATCACCGGATGGCGGAAAGTCCTGGATCAGTGCAACGCTTGGAGCACAGACCGGGGAGTTCTGCTGGCAGCTTTGGTCTGCGACCTTGACGATTATGAATCCTGAAACAGAGGTCTGCGTGCGTGCGACAGATTCTCTGGGAAACACGATGCCCGAGTCTGTTCCGTGGAACCCCAAGGGCTACCTTTATAACGCATGGCATCGAGTTCCCGCGAAACAGCTCTTTAACTGATGTCATGGCGATTTGAATTTGAGATTTCAAATTTGAAATCTCAAATAACAAAACGCAAATCTGAAATTTGAACTGATCTGAAACCACTAAATTCGTTGTTCTGTTTTCCCCGACTCATGGAATGAGGTTGCCTATGTCTACACTCACTTTCGAAGATCAAACCACTATGCTGACCGGAACATCGGGCCGCGTGAAAGCCACTGAAAAGCGGCTGATCAACAATGCCCAGGTCGATGTCAATCAGCTGATGCCAATTAAGTATCATTGGGCCTGGGAGCACTACAACAACGGTTGTGCGAATCACTGGATGCCAACCGAAGTACCGATGAATCAGGACGTGGAAGTTTGGCGTTCTGATCGCCTGACTGATGACGAGCGACTGGTTATCAAGCGAAACCTGGGCTTCTTCTCTACAGCAGAATCTCTGGTTGGCAATAATCTGGTTCTGGCCATTTTCAAGCACGTCACCAACGCCGAATGCCGTCAGTATCTGCTGCGTCAGGCCTTCGAAGAGGCAGTTCACTCCCATACGTTCCTGTATGTTGTCGAAAGCCTTGGATTGAACGAAGGCGAAATCTTCAATATGTACCGGGAAATCCCGGCCATTGCGAAGAAAGACGCTTTCGAAATGGAGTTGACCGCTGAAGTGCTTAACGATGGATTCACCACGGATACTCCGGCAGGTCGCCAGATGTTCCTGAAGAATCTGATCGGTTACTACGTCATCATGGAAGGGATCTTCTTCTATAGCGGATTCGTGATGGTGCTTTCGTTCCATCGCCGTAACCTGATGAAGGGAATTGGCGAACAGTTCCAGTACATTCTGCGTGACGAAACCGTTCACATGAACTTCGGTGTTGACCTGATCAACGGGATCAAAGCCGAAAACCCAGATATCTGGACGGCACAGTTCCAGGACGAAATGATTCAGCGAATTCGAGCCGCTGTCGAACTGGAAATTGAATACGCGGAAGGCTGTCTGCCACGCGGAGTGCTCGGCCTGAACGCCGAATCATTCCGTGATTATGTACAGCACATCGCTGATCGCCGTTTGGAGCGCATTGGTCTGCCAACTCAGTATGGCTCACCAAATCCGTTCCCGTGGATGAGCGAAACGATCGACCTGTCGAAGGAAAAGAACTTCTTCGAAACACGGGTCACCGAATACCAGAGCGCTGGCTCCCTGAGCTGGGATTAATCATTTTCGAATCTTTGGATTCAAGACTAAACGCCTCCGCGGGAAACTTCGGCGGCGTTTTTTGTTGACTATCTTCTGCGCAGATACGACTGCTTGTGGTTGATGCGTCGATCACAAGATGGTCTTTGTGCATCCACTGCGACCCGCGAAGGCAGTACAGGGCGACATGATTGGGCGACATTGGGCATGCAGCATGTTGAGTTCGTGCAAGAGTCTCAGCTGGCATTCATTTGTTAGGTAAACAGTCATGTCGATTCAAAGCCGCCCCACGAGCTGTCTCAAGAGGCTAATTGCAGCGTCCTGAAATTGTCTTGTTCGGGAGGCGACACTGCTGCTCATGCGAGGCATGAGAAAGATCAATGTTCTCTTGGCTCGCTACGGCTTCGGGCGAGTATCGCGGCAGTGAATATGGATCAACGAAGGCTGATTGCAGATCAATCCTTTTGCGGAGACAGGTACTCCGCACTTCGAGAAACTGTAAGGAGCGAATCGCCAAAGCGGAATTTTCGATCTATGAAGATCATGTGGAGAAAGACATGACACATCGAAGGGAAACATGCGGTCTGGCGAGACGCTTCGGATATCCGAGAACGTTCAGAGTCTCCAACTTGAATGAAGTTGGTCCGATTCTCGCCTTCCCGGTCTACGGAAAACGCTTTTCGGCCTTCCTGCCTTCGAGAAAAGAAACTCGTGTACTTTTGGCCGCCTTGCCAGTCCGAAAGAGGACAGACAGAATCCAGAAGATGCCCTGTTCTGGGCTGGCACTAAACTTCGTTGGTTCTAGAAGTTGTGTCCATGTTCCATTCGAGAACATGGCTTTCACCGTATCCTTTCCGACGGCTGGCAGGGTTGAATGACAGATCCAAAGCCTTCAACGAACGACATCCTGGCAAAGATTCGTGCGAAGAATGCCGAAGCGGCTGCGGCTGAAAAGCCTGCGGCACCGGCTCCTTCAATCGAAGCACCGGCGCCAATCGAAGCACCCGCTGCGGAAGTCAAACCTGCGGCTCCAAAGGGCACAGGCGATATTCTCGCGGCTGCTCGTGCTGCAGCCAAGCCAGCTGGTACGGCTGATATCCTGGCGGCCATCAAGAAGCCTGCTGCTGCTGCACCAGCGACGCCTGCTGCGGGTGCGCCGAAGAGTCCAGCGGACATTATGGCCGCAATTCGTGCTAAAGCTGGCGGTGCTCCGGCGGCTTCAGGTGATGCACATGCGGCTGCGAAGCCGGTCGCTGAAGTGAAGGTGGCGGCTGCTGCTCCTGCTGGAATGTCGGCGGCTGACATGATCAAAGCTGCTCGATCGGTTGCGGAAGGGACTCCGGTTCCTCCGAAGGTCGTGCTTCCGGCAAAACCACTTCCTGCAAAGGCTCCGGCTGCTGCCTCAAAGGCACCTGCGGTTGAGGTTGAGCGACGAACTGCCGTTGGGGAGATGGTCGCATTCCTGTTGTCACCTGTTTTCATCGCGTGGTCATCCTTCGCGACGGCATTCGGTGCCTTTGGGCTTGGGGTCGCTCGGTTCATGATGCCGAACGTGCTTGTTGAGCCTCCAACGAAATTCAAGATTGGTCCTCCGAACGATTACGCTCCGGGCACTGTTTCGACCAAGTGGCAAGCTCAGTTCAATATCTGGGTTGTTAACGGTGAAGTTGACGGGGCTCAGATGATTTACGCGTTGAGCACTGTCTGTACTCACTTGGGCTGCACTCCAAACTGGCTCGAGGGCGAGCAGAAATTCAAATGTCCTTGCCACGGTTCTGGTTTCTACAAGAACGGTGTCAACTTCGAAGGTCCGGCTCCTCGACCATTGGAGCGTGTGGGCATTCGGTTGGCTGAAGATGGGATGCTTGAGGTTGATAAGAGCGTGAAGTTCCAGAAGGAACTTGGGCAGTGGTCTAATCCATCGTGCTTTGTGGGTGTGACTTAGTGCCAGTTGATGGTTGTGGCTTGCAGAGGCGTCTTGTCGCTGATTTTTTATTTGGCTGCCGCGGGTTCATGATGCGGCTTCGTCTGAGGGTCTGAAGGTGTCTGTAGGCGATTACATTCGTAACTCACAGATCTGGAAGAGTGTTTTCCGGCACCCCGCGCCGACCGATCGTCGAAATCGTGTCGTCGTGATGCTGACGAACTTCTTTCTTCACTTGCACCCGGTTTCTATCAAGCAGCAGGGGATCGCGCTGTCATACACATGGTGTATGGGCGGGATTACGTTCTTCCTGTTTCTTGTCGAGGCGATCACCGGTGTGTTGTTGATGTTCTATTACCGCCCGACTCTGGAGTGGGCGTTTTACGACATTCAGGCTCTGCGAGACGTGCAGACTCTTGGCATCATGCGTGAAATTCATCGCTGGGGTGCTCACGCGATGGTGATCACAGTCTGGCTGCATATGTATCGAGTGTTCCTGACAGGAAGCTACAAGCCACCGCGGGAATTTAACTGGGTGATTGGTGTGCTGTTGCTTGTGTTGACGCTTCTGCTGTCATTCACAGGTTACTTGTTGCCTTGGGATCAGTTGGCGATCTGGGCTATTACCGTCGGTTCCAATATGGCCAAAGCGACTCCGGGGCTCGGTACTGAAGGTCCGGGTTTCCAGTTGTTTAATACAAGCGGCTACGAGTTGATTACGAACGCCTCTGACGCGAAGTTCCTGCTGTTGGGTGGTCGGTTCGTTGGTGAAGCGACTCTGAATCGCTTCTACATTTTGCACTGTGTGGCAATTCCTTTGGTGGTGAGCGGTCTGATTGCGATCCACTTCTGGCGTGTGCGAAAAGATGGTGGGATCAGTCAGCCTTTGTAGTGGCTGGCGGTCTGCTCTCTTGTGTTCTTTTTGATTCTTCCGGATCTGGCGTATTTTTTCCGGGCTTTGTCAATGCTGAATCCTCATCCCGATCTCACACCGAGCGTATTGGTCGGTCTTGGTTGGTTTTACCTTGTGATATTCCTGATGAACCTGCTGTGGACGATCCGCAGTTTTAAGGTTGATGGGGAGTATCGGAGTGGTATGCCAAAGGCTTCGGTCTGGGCGGTCTACACCTCCATTCTGATGATGTTGTCGTTCTACCATTTCACGTATCCCGTGGAAGGGTTTATGTTCTCGATGCCTGTGGCATTCAAGGACTTCTTCGACGCGTACTTTTCGAATCCGGTACTGTACTTCTTCCTGACGATCGTTGGTCTTTGGGCCATGATTCAGTTTCGGGAGTGGTGGACTCGGCCAACGGTAGCTTGGGTTCTGCTGAACTGCTCCTTGATTTTTATGACCTTGAGTCTGACTGACTATGACTTCCGTCAGATCGTGGGTAAGCCTGACAATGTGCCGATCGTGGCAATGTTGTTCATTGTGGCATTCTTTACTTGGATCTACTTCAGCAGAGCAGTAGACAACGATCGCCGAATTGCAGAGGGGCGACCTCTGTTCGAACAGGAAGACAACGAGAAGGTTCTCGTTTGGCCAGATCTTGTTTACACCGAATTGATCTGCATGGTCGTGCTGACTGCCGTGTTGGTTTTCTGGGGTATTGCATTGCAGGCTCCTCTTGAAGAGCCCGCGTCTTCCATGAAGACGCCAAACCCGTCAAAGGCTCCTTGGTACTTCCTAGGTCTTCAGGAGATGCTTGTTTACTTCGACCCGTGGTTGGCGGGAGTTGTGCTGCCGAGCATCATTCTGGGCGGTTTGATTGCCGTGCCGTATATCGACTTCAATAAGACTGGAAATGGTTATTACACATTCAAGCAGCGGTCTTTTGCGATCACCACGTTCTTGTTCGGCTTCATGCCGTTGTGGGTCGCCTTGATCGTTCTTGGAACCTTCCTGCGAGGCCCGAACTGGAACTTCTTCGGGATCTATGAGTATTGGGATGTTCATAAGGTAGAAGCCGCCAACAACGTGAACCTGAGTGAGTTCTTCTGGAACGGACTTGGGCTTGGGATTCCGAAGGGGGCAGGCGTTGGTGATATTCTGCTCCGCGAATCTCCAGGAATTATTCTGACCATTGTTTATTTCGCAGCCCTGCCTCCGGTTCTTGGACTGACGGTGCTGAGAAAGTATTTCGTTCGGATGGGTGTGCTTCGGTTCCTTGTGTTCTCGAACCTCATTCTCTGGATGGCGATTCTTCCGATCAAGATGTTGCTTCGCTGGGCATTTGCCTTGAAGTACATCGTCGGGATCCCTGAGTTTTTCTTCAATATCTAATGTCGGCGCGTGCCGCATTCAGGTTTCCGGTTTCTGAAATCCACTGAGGACGGGCAGAAGGCCCAGCCAAAGTCTCATGCCAGCAACTGACAATTATCGTTGGAATCAAAAGACCCTGAACGGCGTGTTTGCCGCCAGCTCCCTGATTCTGCTTCTGTCCGTAATCGTGATGATGCGGGCCGATCAGGCGGACGAGTGGAAGGGCTATCAACGCACAAACTTCAAGCTGGACGCCACTGTGCGGAAGGCTGATCTTGCGAAGATTGAGTCGCCGGAATTCCGCAAACAACGCGCTGAGGTGGATGCGCAGGTCAAGGCAGCGGAAGAGAAGCTGGCTCAGATCAAGATTGATCAGGCTCCAATCTTTAAGGAGCAGGACACTCTTCAACGCAGTGTTGATGCGTTGGAGATCAACCTGAAGTTCAAGAACTCTATTCGCGACCAGGCCCGCGCGCAATATGACCTCGCCGTGCGAGACGCGTTGGCGGCCGATTTAACCCAGGCTCGTTTCGATGCGTTCCGCTCAAAGCAGGACGAGTGTGATGCGACTAAGGTTGAACTAGACGCTGCAAAGGAATTGCTGGCTGGCAAGAATTCAGAAGTGAAGGCCCTGACTTCTGAGTATGATGAACTTGTCGCAGCTCGGGAAAAGCTCAACTTCGATGCCGAGCGTGTTCGGGCGTCAGTTGAGAACATTGCACCAACGAATCTCGTTTCCAGCTGGAAGCGGGCGATGATGGAACTGCCTATCATCGATGGATTTAACTCGCATTTGCGAATTGTTCAGGACTGGATGCCACGGTTGTCGCAGACTCTGGGTATGGCTGAGATTGCTCGTTTCGATCGTTGCCGATCCTGCCACCAGAACATCGACAAGACAACATCTTCTGGCGGTGCAGCGTTTCCTCCGGGCCACCCTTCGACTGCTTCGGTCGAGGACTGGGTCAAGGAAAACAAGTTCCCGCAGCCGTTCTCAACTCACCCAAACACAGAGCTGTTCTGCACGGCATCTAGCCCTCACCCTGTCGCCAAGTTTGGCTGTACGATTTGCCACGATGGTCAGGGTTCCGGTACGAGCTTTGGTAATGCCGAACACAGTCCAAATGACCCTCACTTGGCTCACGAGTGGCATGATGAATACGGATATCACCCGAACCACTTCTGGGAGTATCCGATGCAGCCGTCTCGCTTCGCCGAGTCGACTTGTATCAAATGTCATCACTCTGTAACGGAACTCGGCATTAGTCCAAAGTTTGGTGCGTCAGCACCGAAAGTGGTGAAGGGTTACGAACTGATCCAGAAGTACGGCTGCTACGGTTGCCATGAAATGCACGGCTTCGATGGCGGAGTTGCAATCGGTCCTGATATGCGACTGGAGCCTCAAACTCCGGAAGAGGCAGCTCGAATTGCTGCTGATCCGACTCAGGTCGCAGGGAAGATGCGAAAAGTTGGTCCAAGTCTTCGGCACGTTGCTGCTAAAACAACTGACGCATTCATTCAGTATTGGACAGAGGATCCATCTCGCTTCCGTCCGAGCACAAAGATGCCAAAGTTCTTTGGCTTGGCAGATCACTTGAGTGAGGCTGATGCAGCTCACACTGCGAAGTTCGAGGCGGCTGAACTAGCCGGCGTCGCGGCCGTGTTGATCGGGACATCGCAGCCAATTGAGCTGCTGAAGCCAGAAAAAAGTTATGTAGCTAATGCGGAACGAGGGAAGGAGTTGTTTTCTCAGCGTGGCTGTCTCGCGTGCCATCAGCACACGGCGGTTCCCGGGAATACGGCTGATTTTGGTCCCAACATTTCTGACATTCACAAGAAGGTGCTTCGCAATGCTGATGATGATAACTTCAGCGATTGGTTGTACACCTGGATTCGTGAGCCGGAGCGACATCACAAACGAACTCGGATGCCCAACCTGTATCTGGACGTTTATACGGACGTTGACGGTACGACGTTGATCGATCCGGCGGCTGACATTACGGCCTTCTTGCTGAGTCAGGGCAAGTCAGAGCAGTTCGCTGTGCATGCAGTTGAAGGCGAAGAGCTTGATAACCTTGTGAGCCTGTATCTGGAGAAGACTCGGTTCAGTAAGTCAGCGGCACGAGGGATTATCGAGTCGGGTTCGTTCCCACAGAAGCTTGCTGATGTGGTCGGTGACGAGCAGGCACTTGCGTCAGAAGATGGGGCTGCCATCACTGATCCTGGTGTTTGGCGACAGAAGAAGCTGGAGTATGTCGGACGAAAAACAATCGCTCGATATGGTTGCTACGCATGTCACGATATGCCCGGTTATGAGCTAGCTCGCCCGATTGGCGTTGCCTTGCAGGATTGGGGTCGTAAGGACACCAGCAAGCTTGGTTTTGAGCATATTGAAGAGTTCCTGCATCACCATGGCGAGCCTGCAGGTTCGGCGTTTAAGTCCACCGGTGAGCGTGTCGTCGCCGCGAATCGCAAAGCAGAAGCCGGTGGTGCTGCGGCTGGTGTGTTTACCGAAGAAGAAGAAGAAGCCAGCGAGATGTCTGCGGCGTTCTTCTATGACAGTATCCAGCGCCATGGTCGTCCAGGTTTCGCATGGCAGAAGTTGCGTGCTCCTCGAAGCTACGACTTTGAGAAAACGGAAACCAAAGGCTACGACGAACGATTGCGCATGCCAAAATTCCCGTTGAAAGAAGATGAGATCGAGGCTATCGCAACCTTTGTGCTTGGTATGGTGGCAGACCCGCCGGCAGAAGAGTATGTGTACACGCCAAATGAGCGAGACAAGAATCGCATTGAAGGTGAGTTCCTGCTGGCGAAGTATAACTGCACCGGTTGCCACGTTATTGACCTTCCGAAGGTCACGTACGCAACGGATCTGGAAGATGTCACTGCGACAGCCTTGAGCAGTGCTGATCACCAGAATGCTCTCGACATACTTCTCAAAACAAGGCCGGTAACCCAGGCCCTGACCGGTGAAGTTCGGGATTTTGTAATTGACGACGAGAAGAAGTCTCTTCACCTGGCAACAATTCGCGCGATGGTGGCGGTGCGGCCAGACCTTGAAGAAGATATTGTTGATCAGGAGCACGGGTTCGATCTTTGGGAAACGGCCGAATTCGGCACCGGCGAGAGCATGAAGCGACTGCTTCCGGGGGAACGAATAACGATTCCCGCTCAGCAGTTGTTAAAGTACGAACACGCCCGCGGGGGTGCCTTTGCTGAGTGGCTTGTTGAGAATTTGATGGAAACCAGGACGGGCGGCAACCGCTCGCTGGCTTGGCAACAGTCTCCTCCACCTTTGTATCAGGAAGGTGGGAAGGTTCAGACTTCATGGTTGTATCAATTCCTGCTTGAGCCTGGAAAGATTCGCCATACGACTGTACTGCGGATGCCTCGCTTTAATATGAGTGAGCATGAAGCCAGAGTGCTCGCAAACTATTTTGCAGCAGCGGATGGAGCTGAGTTCCCATACCAGGAAAATCCTGCGACGGATCTGGATTACTTGTCTATGAAACAGGCAGAGCTGGCGCATGCTGGGATGCTTGGTGATGGGCAGAGTTACCTGAATGAATCATGGAAACTGTTGAACGGTCAGTTGTGTGTCAAGTGCCACTCTCTGGGCGGTAAGAAGTTTAAGGCGTCTGATCCTGCGAAGGATATTCAGGGGCCGAACTTGAACATGGCACAGAATCGACTGCGGGCAGATTGGGTAAAGCTTTGGCTTTACAAGCCATCGTGGATTACGCCTTACACTTCGATGCCAGTGAACTATAAGAATAATACGAACGAAATGCCTGACTTGTTCAAAGGCAATGCTGATGCACATGTCAATGCAACTCGTGATGCTCTTATGAACTACACGAGGTTGTTGGAAGAGATTGGTCAGACGACCTACACACCTCCCGCTGCACCTGCGGCGGAGGCTGCTCCGCCGGCGGATGCGGCTAAGCCGGATAACGCGGCCGGGGCGGAATAGTCTTGAGTGATGCTAATCAATAGCGTTCCTCTGTTTTTGGTGAATGTTTCAACTGGTTGGTTTCCATGAATAAGCCTTATTTCACTGCTGTACTGCTTTCACTGGCTCTTGGAGCCGGCTGTGGTGAGTATCCCGGTGGTGCTTATGTTCAGCCACGTGTTTCGTTCGTTGCTGCGGATTCATCCGCCGCGGCGGCAGACGGTGCTGTTGGAGAAGAGGCTGCTGCTGAGTCGGGTACTCCTGGCGTGTTCTCCGGCAAGGTTGTGTTGAAGGGTGATCAAACGGCTTTGGCTCCGTTGATTACCAAGGGAGCAGACGTTAAAGACAAAGAGGTGTGTGCAGCAGTCGATGTTCCTGACGAGCGTCTTGTGGTTGGGGAAGGCAACGGGGTTGCAAATGTGTTTGTTTACCTCGCAAAAGCCCCAAAGAATGGAAAGAAGCTGGAAGTGCCGGCTGATCCGTTCTTTTTTGACCAGAAGAATTGTCGCTTCCTACCTCATTGTTTGATTGTGCCAACCGGGCAAACTATCAAGGTGCTAAGTGACGACAGTGTCGCTCACAATACACATACTTATCCAAATCGAAATACAGGTATCAGCTCGGTTGTGAGTGCTGGTGATCGAGTCGGTCAGGTTGAGTTTGTTTATAGCAAGGCGGAAACAGCACCATTTGCTGTGACATGTGACTTCCACGGTTGGATGAAAGCTTATCACCTTCCATTGGACCATCCGTATTATGCTGTCACCGATGCGAATGGCGGATTTAGTATCCCTGAGTTGCCTGCTGGCAAGCATACTTTTGTGGTTTGGCACGAGGCAGCTGATGGGAATTATGTCGAGCGAAAGTTGGTAGTGGAGATTCAGTCTGGCGGCACAACGGAGTTGCAGATTGATTATCCTGTTGAAAAATTAAAGCTGTAAGCGGCTGGTATTTGGTTTCTGCGCACATCACTGAGCTGAGGTTTTGGGAATGTCACTGACTCCCAGTTGGAATAGATTTCTCCTTCTCCCCATGCTGACGGCTGTCGTCGCTGGAGGATGCTCGGAGTACGATTCATCTTTCGTTTACAGCGAACGAACCACGTCGCTGATTCCTGAAGCGCAGGATGGATTCAAGAGCGAATCTGAGGCGGCCCCGGCAATCTCCGGGGTGAAGCAACTCCTGGACGATCGATTCGGTGATCCGCAGGATCTGAAGGCGTGGTTAAAGTTGCCTGTTGAGTTCGGGGGAACTCAATCTGCTGTGGCGGAATATTCTGCGGTCGAGGGCGTGGCGACTGTCAAGTTCTCGGTCGAGGAAGGCAAATCGCTTCCGGAGACTGCCTCTTCTGTCCAGGTTGTTTCCGGTGCACTTGCCGGTGAGACATTGCTGATCAGTAGCTGGGATCCCAAAACCGGTCAGGCAACTCTTGAGGGGCTGCCTTCGAAGGAGATCGCGGCTGGGGACTCCTGTGTAATCGACGGTGGGACTGTGATGCAGTCAGGCCGTGTTCTTTACATGCGTCACTGCAGTCACTGTCACGGAACATCCGGCGATGGCGCTGGTCCAACGGCTCAGTACCTGAATCCGAGACCTCGCGATTATCGTCATGGCATCTTCAAGTTCACTTCCACGACAGATGTTTCTAAGGGGAGTCGTGATGATATCAAGCGAGTACTGCAGTATGGGATTCCCGGCACTTATATGCCGTCCTTCCTCTTGTTGACTGACAGCGAAATACACGCATTGGTCGAATATGTTCGCTTCCTCTCTCTACGCGGGGAGTATGAGCGAAAGCTGGTTAATGAGTTGGCCGGTGACTTTTCGCAGAAGGCTGTTGCCACTCGAACTGAGGGTGGTGA
>CANHVD010000049.1 GCA_947463775.1 Planctomycetaceae bacterium
AGGGCGTCGTGGTCATATAACTCACATTCAGTTTCACAGCTATGGCGGCGGGAACGGCGACGAGAATACCTTCAACAGCAAAGTGCTGCCGCTTGTCGATTATGTGAATTCTCATCCGAACATCACGGTCGACGTCGGCCAGGTGCTGTTTGGTGAGACGACCAGTATGACGGGCGACGGACCGCTGGGATATTTCCTGTCGAAGGTCTACGGCGGCAAATGGTTCAGCAGTGACACGGAGATGGAATCCGGCTGCGGGATTACTCCGATTAAGTATCGCAATAAGTCCCTGGTGCATGCTTTGCAGTGGGCGATCGGGCTCGAATGGTACCTGCTGGTGAATGATCCCTGGCGAGTCGTCATGAGTACCGACCATCCGAACGGCGGTTCATTCCTGGCGTACCCTCAGATTATTCGTTTTCTGATGGATCGCACTTATCGTCGCGACGTGCTGAAGACATGTCCGCCCGAAATTCTGCAGCGCTCGTCACTATGGGATATCGAACGACAGTATACGCTGAATGAGATTGCAATTATTACCCGCGCAGGCCCCGCACGGATTCTGGGCCTGAAAGACAAAGGTCATCTTGGTCCGGGCGCAGACGCCGACATTACGATTTATACGCCGCATGAAAACAAAGAAATCATGTTCGAAATGCCGCGTGTGGTGATCAAATCCGGCGAAGTGCTTGTCGAACAGGGGGAGATCCGCAAAACTCTCATCGGGAAAACTCTGCACGTCAGTCCCAACTACGATATTGAAGTCGAACCGGACATTAAGGAATGGTTCGAAAAGTACTATTCGATTCAGTGGAGAAACTACCCGGTGGATCTGAGCTATCTCAGTGAATCGTGTGTGATCCCGACGAAGTGATTTGGCTGAGTTCCTGATGCCAGATTTCTGCATTGGGCCCAGTTCAGGGCGTGCAGTGTGTGTTTAGTAGGGTGAGACCAGCGCAGCGCCGGTCCACCGCAAGTGTCAACGAAGAGACTGTCAGTAAAGAGTGTGATTAATGTCTGAGGTTTCAGCAGCATCTTTGCAACTGCACGGCGTCGAGATTATCGATACGTTTGCAGAAGCCTTTCCCATCAAGGCCGCTCGGTTGATCATTACCGCCGACAGTCTGAAGTGGGCCGTCACCGGCGCGACTGTGTTGTGTGGCAATGCAACCAGTGTGATCGCCTGTGATGTGGAGGCGGCTATTGAGCGAACGCTCACGGCTGAGGAAACTCCGGATATGCGTCCGGGTGTTTCTGTCCTGGTCTTTGGCTTCGGCACAGAAGCCCTTGGGAAAGCACTGCAGGGACGCGTGGGCCAATGTATTCTGACTTGCCCAACGACAGCCTGTTACAACGGCATTCTGGATTGTCCCAAGGAAAAACAGATCCGCATCGGAGGCGGTATTCGCTACTTCGGCGACGGTTTTCAGGTTGCCAAGAAGTTTGATAATCGACGTTTCTGGCGTATTCCGACGATGGACGGTGAGTTCGTCTGCGAAGATTATTTCGGAACTGTAACCGGAGTCGCCGGCGGCAACTTACTGATCTGCGGTACAGATTCGTCATCAGCGTTGCTGGCAACTGAAGCGGCCGTGGAAGCGATTGGAAAAGGCACTGATGTCGCGTTGCCGTTTCCGGGTGGGATTGTTCGTTCGGGCAGCAAAGTGGGTTCTCGTTATCCCAAGCTGAAGGCCAGTACGAACGACGCCTATTGCCCGACATTGCGAGGCGTCACGAAGACTGAGTTGCCAAAGGATTGTCAGGCGGTTTATGAAATCGTCATCGATGGACTCTCCTTTGAAGCCGTGCAGTCCGCAATGAAACGTGGGCTCCATGCGGCGGCAGCGTCGAAGAATGTTCTTCGTATCACCGCAGGCAACTACGGCGGAAAACTAGGCAAGCATCATTTCCATTTGAAGGATCTGCTCTAGTTGGCTCAGATTCTATTGCGATGAACGTGATGGGAAAGGGTAGGGGCAGTGGTCGCAAATGAGCGATTCGACAAAGGCACTTGGCAAGTAAAGCTTTGCAACCTAACATGAGACACGGATCATGAGGTTTTCTGAGAGATTGCATGCGTCGCTTCTTGTCGATAGTCCTGATCGTGATAATTCTGACCTGTCAGGGTCTATGCTCATTCCATGCGCATGTCGGAATGGGATTGAGTCACTCAGAATCGCATTCCGCACGTCCACACTTTCATGTGCACGGCTCGCATTCTCATGGATCCCATGAAGATTCTGCAGATCACCATCATGATGAGGCACCGGTGTTGCCTGCTGTAACGCGGGTTCCATGTCCGTGGCAAGATTCCGACGCCTGCTACTGTGCCGATTCTGTCCTATCAATGATCCAACGGTCCAGTGCAGCCGAGACACTGGATTTCATGTTGCTGGAACTGGCTGTCTTTAGCCTCGGGGGTGTTCAACCGGAAGTCTTCTCTGCTCTTGATCGTTGGCCTGATGCGCCTCATCAATGGAGCAATGCGCGCACTCCGCTGTACTTGCGCGATCTTTCGATACGCTGTTAGGCCTTGCGAAGCAGCCTGTTTTGCCACGGCAGTGCTGCCGCTCACCTTACGGATTCCGGCAAGGCTTTAATCGTGATCAAACTCTCATCTTCCATCTGAGCGTGTTTCCGGTTAAGTGACAACTAACCGCTTAACCGCCGCGAACAATCTGCTCGCTTCCTGTTCTGTCTCAAGGTGTTCACATGCGCCTCGCAAAATCATTTTCCGTTGTTGGCGTTCTTGTTCTTGTGGGAATCGCCGTGTATCTGACTCGTGATGCGTGGTTCAAACCGCAGAAGCTAAAGAACGTTACGCAGGCTCAGAAGGAGCAGGCTGCTCCGCCAATTCAGGAAGCGAAAACGCTTAAGATGACCGAGCAGGCCCGCAAGAACCTCGGGCTGGTTTCACGGCCGACTAAGCCACAGGCGTATTGGCGAACGATCGAAGTGCCGGGGGAGATCGTGGATCGGCCGGGCTATTCTGATCGAGGTGTCACGTCGCCAGCGGTCGGAGTCGTAACGGAAGTGCATGCGTTTCCTGGTGATACCGTGAAGCCGGGGGATCGACTCTTTACTCTGCGACTCTTCAGTGAGTACCTGCAGAATACTCAGTCGGAACTGTTCAAGGCGACCAGGGAAATTCAGCTTATTACTGAGCAGTATGCGAGGCTTGAAGGTCTCGTGAAATCAGGCGGAGTCCCTGAAGCTCGGCTTATTGAGCTCGACAATCAACTTCGACGACAGAAGGCCTTGATTCAGTCGTATCAACAGGACCTGCTCACACGCGGGCTGAATCCTGAGCAGATCAAGAGTGTTGCCGACGGAACGTTCGTTTCAACGATCGAAGTTGTCGCTCCTCCGGTGGTTGATCATTCTGTCAAGCCCCCGGAAATTCAGCCTGTGGCGTTTCGGGTTACTGGCAGCAATGCTGACGGAATCGGGTACGAGGTGCAGGAGCTAAACGTCGAATTGGGTCAGCAAGTTCAGGCGGGCCAGCTACTGTCCACTTTGGCAAATCATCAGGCTCTGTTCATAGAAGGTCATGCGTTTAAGCGAGAGGCCTCGTTCCTCGCGAAGGCCGCTGAAAACAATTGGCCGATTCGCTGCAGCTTTTCTGAGGATGATCAGGTCGACTGGCCTGCGTTTGACCAAACACTTGAGATCAGGCACCTCGCGAATTCCGTCAACTCCGAAACTCGAACGTTCAACTTCTTCATTCCGCTCCAGAATCAGTCGCGAGCGTACGACAAAGACAATCAGACGTTCATTGTTTGGCGATTTCGACCGGGGCAGCGTGTTCGGCTGCAGGTGCCCGTCGAAGAATTGAAGAATGTGCTTGTCCTGCCTTCCGCGGCGATCGTTCGAGAAGGACCGGAAGCTTACGTATTTCAGCAAAATGGTGACTTGTTCAATCGACTCCCCGTGCACGTGCTTCATGAAGACAGACTCCAGACAGTGCTGGCCAATGACGGCAGCGTGAAAGCCGGGCTGTATCTGGCTCAGAGCGCAGCGGCTTCACTGAATCGAGTCCTGAAGGCTCAGGCGGCCAGCGGTATTCGTGCGGACGTCCATGTGCACGCCGATGGAACGGTGCATGCGGCGCATTGAATTTTGGATTTTCAATTTTCAATTTTGGATTGGAGGGCGGGTGGCGTGGATGAGTTGGAGCTGAAGAAACGGACGAAGGTGTATGCGTTGCGGGTGATGAAGCTGGTGGGCGCGCTGCCGGAGACGACGGCCGGGCGAACTATTGGGAACCAACTGATCAGGTCGGCGACATCTGTGGGGGCAAACTATCGATCAGCTTGCCGAGGACGATCCAAACCGGAGTTCGTTGCCAAACTGGGTATCGTCGTTGAAGAAGCCGACGAAAGCGTCTACTGGCTGGAACTTATTATCGAAGGCGAATTGCTGAAGAAAGCACTCGTCGAACCACTGCTTCTCGAAGCCAACGAACTCACCGCCATCATGATCGCATCGCACAAGACAGCCCAATCCAGGATCAAGAATTGAGGATCGTTTCATGGTGACTCGGCCCTCCAGTCCAAAATCCAAAATCGAAACTCCAAAATGCTAAACTCCGTCATCCGTTTTGCACTTCGATATCGCATGCTGGTTCTTGTCATCAGCATGGCGCTGATGGTGTATGGATCGTATCTGGCCACTCAGATGCCGATCGATGTGTTTCCGGATCTCGACCGGCCGCGCGTGATCATCATCACGGAATGTCCGGGACTTGCGACGGAAGAAGTCGAGACACTTGTCACGCAGCCAATTGAAATCGCTTTGCTGGGTGCCAGTGGGGTACAGGCTGTCCGTAGTCAATCGACAGCCGGACTGAACGTGATCTATATCGAGTTCGACTGGAATACGGATATCCGGGCGGCTCGGCAGACCGTTCAGGAGCGACTCACAACGCTGGGCAGCGTTCTTCCCGAGGGCATTTTGCCGCAGATGACGCCGCCCGCGTCGATCATGGGGCAGATCGTGGTTGCTGGTCTGTACCGACAACAAGGACCGACCGGCGGTGAGTTGTTTCCTGTTGAACGCACTGAGTTTATGATCGAGCTTGTGCACGCAATTGCCATCAATAATGTCTTTGACTCTTCCTCTGCCAAAATTCTTGCCTGGCAACCAGTTGATCGTCATCGCGTTGGCACATGGAAGCCCATCTCTATTGACAAAATAGAGTGGCACGCTGCTGAACAGATCAATGGTCAATCTGGTGATGACGACAATCCAGGGTTCCAGTTATCCGCCACAATCGTCATCAATGGCAAGCAACACAACGTCGCCTTTCCATCAAAGGCCCAAAGGCAGATGTCATTGCGAACCACGGCCGACTGGGTTGTCCGACCACGAATTCTGAAAGTCACTGGTGTCGCAGAAGCGTTTTTGCTGGGCGGCGACAAGAAACAGTATCAGGTTCTCATCGATCCTGCGGCCCTCATTGAGTACGACGTAACTCTGCAGGAAGTGGAAGAAGCACTCAAGCAGAGCAACATCAATGCCAGCGGTGGATTCGCGGTTCAGGGAGAAACAGAACGTCCTGTTCGCGTGCTGGGGCGACTCGGTCCGGATGCCTGGCGCGTTCTTGAAGACCTGCGGAAGATTCCTGTGAAGAACCATCCTGAACGCTCAGTATTGCTCGGTCAGGTCGCACAGGTGGTTGAAGGGCCACAGTTCAAGCGTGGCGATGGCAGCGTGAATGGCCATCCGGGAGTTGTCTTCACGGTCGTCAAACAGCCGCACGTGGATACTCGTTCGCTTACAGACAGCCTGGAAAAGGCATTCGCGGAGGCGGAAGCATCGCTTCCTGCTGACATAGTGATCAACTCCGAACTTTTCCGCCTGAAGAACTTCATCGATCGCGGCATCTTCAATGTGGGTGAAGCCCTTGTGATTGGAGCTGTCCTGGTTGTCATCATCCTGTTTCTGTTCCTGCTCAATTTCCGCACAACCTTTATTACGCTCACCGCGATCCCCTTGTCGCTCGTCATCACGACTCTGGTGTTTCGGATTTGGGGATACATCACAGGCACGCATCTTTCAATCAACGTAATGACACTTGGAGGAATCGCCGTCGCGATGGGAGAACTCGTCGACGATGCAATTGTTGACGTCGAAAATATCTTTCGTCGGCTGAAGGAGAATAATTGTCGACCGGAGATTGCCGATTGCCGAATGGAAGGCAGTTCGTCGGATCTTCAATCTCCAATCGGCATTCGAAAATCTTCCCTTCTTGTTGTCTATGAAGCGAGCAAAGAAATCCGCAGTGCCATCGTGTTTGGCACGGCTGTCGTAATTCTGGTCTTCCTGCCACTCTTTGCGTTGTCCGGCGTGGAGGGTCGGCTGTTTGCTCCACTCGGCGTGGCCTACATCGTTTCGATTCTGGCATCACTCATTGTGTCACTGACGGTAACGCCTGTCCTTTCGTGGTATCTACTGCCGCAGTCAAAGGCGACTCACGCGGAACACGATGGCGTGCTGCTGCGACTATTCAAATGGGCCGCCGGATATCTGATCCGCCTGAGCATCGCTCATCCAATTGCGCTGATGGCCCTGACATGGCTGATGGTGGCTTATGCTGGCTGGGAACTGTCTCAGCTGGGGCGCAACTTTCTCCCCCAGTTCGATGAAGGCAGCGTGCAGATCAATTTGACGTTACCGCCAGGTTCTTCCCTGGATGCGTCGAATCAGGTCTCGGGAGTCATCGATCGCAAGCTGCAGCAGATGCAGAAATCCGACAAGAACCCGGACGGGCCGATTCTGCATTTTGTGAGGCGAACCGGTCGAGCAGAAATGGACGAGCACGCTTCGCCCGTGAATACGGGTGAGTATATTCTCAGCATGAACCCGGACATTCAGGCTCATCGCGAAAAAATTCTTAAGAGGTTCCTCGACGAACTCCGCGAAGAAGCTCCCGGAGTGGATGTGGAGGTTGAGCAGCCTCTGGCACATCTTATCAGTCACATGGTTTCCGGTGTGTATGCTCAGATTGCGATCAAGATCCATGGCGATGATCTCGACACGTTGCAACAACTTTCGGAGCAGGTGAAACAGACACTTCAGTCTGTCCCCGGAGTAACGCCGCCAATCGTCGAGCCAATTCGACAAACGGAGGAGTTGCATATCCGCCTGCGACCTGATGACCTCGCTTTTTATGGTGTTACAAGAGCATACGTAGCACAAGTCGTGCAGACAGCATTGCAGGGTGAAGTCGTTTCACAGGTGCTGGAAGGTCAGCGACGATTCGATCTTCTGGTACGACTCGAAGAAAGTTATCGCACGGACTACGCCAACATCGGACGACTGCGAATTGATCTGCCGAACAACCGCGGGCAAATCGAACTCCGGGAACTGGCTGATATTGGCGAAGGTGCAGGAGCCAACTCGGTGAATCGCGAGAACGCTCGCCGCCGGATCGTGATCCGCTGCAATACTCAGGATCGAGATCTGGCCAGCGCCGTTGCTGAGATTCAGCAGCGAGTTCAAAACAACGTGATCATGCCGGAAGGCTACTTTGTTGAGTACGGCGGACAGTTTGAAAGTCAGCAAAGTGCGACTCGCACAATCGTCGTGCTGGCTGGAATTTCTGTTGTTGGCATGTTCGTTGTCCTGATGATTCTGTTTCCGTCGGTTCGAGTGGTGCTGCAAATCCTGAATGCACTTCCGACGGCATTTATCGGCGGAGTGCTGGCATTGGTGATCACTCAGCAGACGTTAACCGTTGCCAGTCTGGTAGGATTCATTTCGCTTGGTGGCATCGCCGTGCGAAACGGAATTCTGCTGGTGACTCACTACTTCCATCTGATGAAAGAGGAAGGCGAAGATTTTACTGAGCAAATGGTCGTCCGCGGCAGTCTTGAACGTCTCGCCCCAGTGTTGATGACGGCACTCACTGCGGGAATTGGACTTGTGCCACTGGTTCTTGGGGGACAGGAACCCGGCCGCGAGATTCTTTATCCAGTAGCCACTGTCATTCTCGGTGGGCTGGTGACGTCCACGTTCTGTGAGTTCCTGATTCATCCTGGATTATTCTGGCGTTTCAGCGGTCAGGATGCGGTCAAGCTTGCGAAGATGAGTGATTCAGTGGATGAGTTTGGTGCAGGAGAATGACCAACAGCATGTCGGTTATTCATTCTTGTCCGACGGTAACTCGACGGGCAAGAATGCCTATCCTGCATGACGTGATGTCTTGACGAAGCAGGCAGCGCCTTGTTGAGGTTGTCAAAGTTTAACTAAATCGAACCGGAGTCGGTTCGAAGCAATTTTATGTAAGGGAGATTTGATCATGAAGAAATTTGCCAGTCTGTTGTCTGCATTTTGTGCTCTGGTTGCGATGACTTTTATCGTTGGTTGTCAAGAACCGGCGGCGCCGGAAGCGGCCGCTCCGTCCAACACAGCCTCGGCTGCTGCTGAACATGGCCACGAGCACGCGCATGGCCACGGAGCAGGTCCCCATGACGGAACGCTCGCCGACTGGGGTGGTGGCAAGTATCACGTCGAATTCACTGTCGATCACGAAAAGCAGGAAGCCACTGTTTATGTTCTTGGCAGCGATGAAAAATCACCTGCTCCGATTAAAACCGACAAGATTAGTCTGATGATTGGGGATCCTGAACTGCAGGCCGATCTTCTGCCGGTACCTCTCGAAGGCGAGACTGATGGGCTTTCATCACGGTTCGTCGGTAAGCACGAGAAACTGGGAATCGTTCAGGAATACGCGGGAAGCATGAGTGCTGAAATTGAGGGAACGCCGTATACCGGTGACTTCAAAGAAGAAGCTCACGACGCTCATGATCACAAGTAACTGTTGAACAACACTTGTTCGCTTTTGGACTCTCTCGGACGCCTCAGAGCATTTGAGAGAGTCCTGACGTTTAGGAGAGTGTACGGCATGATGAACGTGATCCTGCGAATCGTGATTCCTGCCACGATCATCTTTACGGTATCAGAATTGTCGCGGCGGTCACCTCGACTTGCCGCGTTTCTGCTGACGCTGCCACTGGTCAGCATTCTCGCGTTTGCTGCGTCTTGGTCGAAAGAGCATGATCTGAAAAGTCTTTCGCAAATGGCGAAGGAGACTCTGGTACTCGTGCCCCTCGGGCTTCCCTTCTTTCTGCCACTGGCGTATGCCGATCGCCTTGGCCTTGGTTTCTGGAGTGCCATGCTTGCCGGTCTGGCACTCGCCTCGTTGACTATTGGCCTATGGCTGATGTTTGGCCCGAAGTGATCTGGGCGAGACACCTTCACGGCACCAGATTCAGGCTGCCCTCTTTGCATCATCATGCGGCACGGGAAGCCTAATTCATGCCTGGACCATTGGCATCGCAAATTGCGGTCTGCCCGGGATAGGTTCACTATGGAACTCCTGGAGCCACACTGGTTGGTGAGACATTTGTGCTGCCATCGCGTTAGGTCCATCGGCCACATTGTCACCGCTAAGCGAGCTGGATTCGCGTCTGATACGGCTGATCGATCATCGCTCGCAATGATCGCTGTTGAATCGGGCCGTGCAGGCAGATCGCCACCCGATGGTGACATACGCTGATTTATCTTGCTTTTTCGATCGATCCGATTTGGCATACATCGTGCTTTACTGTGAGTGATCGAAGCGGAAGGCCTGAAAGTTCATGGCCTCCATGATCAAGAAAACTGTCAGGAGCAGATTTATGTTGGGTTACGCGCTTACTTTTATGATCATCGCATTGATTGCTGCTGCGATGGGATTTGGTCTGGTAGGCGGCATGGCTTACGGAGCAGCGAAGATTTGCTTCTTTGTGTTCCTCGTCCTGGCAGTCCTGTCACTTATCGGCGGTCGACGAGTCAACACGAACTGATGTCGCGACGAATTCGCCGACATCCTGCGTTCCCGCACATCGTTGGAACCTCATCACTTAAAGTTCTCAAGAAGAAATCAAATGAAGAAATCATTATTGGTCCCGGCAATTGCAGCGTTGGGGATTTGCATCGGATGCAACACCGGCCCTGAAGATGTCACCAAGGCGGAAACCGAGTATCAGAAGACTCAGCGTGACGGCGAGAAGCTGGTGGCTGACGCTCAGCAGGAAGGAACTGAGAACGTTCACGAGACTCGCAAAATCGTGCTGGACGATGTTAACGCCGAAACGCGCGACGCTAAAGAAGCATTGGAAGATGAACGCTCTGTGGTAGCCAGAGAGCGGGCCGATGTGGGAGAAGCGGTTCGCAAGGGCGACAAGGAAATAATGAAGGCAGAAGCCGAAAAGCAAAAAGAGGTGGCGGAAGCCAAAGTCGCGGCTGATAAAAAGATCGCAAACGCGAAACATGACCTCGAAGAAACGAAACGCAAGGCCATCGAGGATGGTCAGAAGCGAATCACTGAATGCGAAGAGGCCGTGACAAAGCAGCAGAAAGAGTTGACTGACGCGAAAGCGGAAGTGGCCGCCGCAGAAACTCGCCTGAAGGACGCGACGGATGACAATCGCGCTGACCTGCAGAGTAAGCTCGAGGACGCACGCAAGGTCGAGCAGGAAGAAGTAACGGGCGTTTCAGAGGCGAAAGCCGCGCTAGAGAAAGAGAACGCCGAGCTCAAAAAAGTGGTAGCAAAAGTCAATTGACCTTATCTGAAACGCAACTGGCAATTTACACATTATTGGAGATTACCGAGTTGCGGGGGTCCTCGTCAGTTCAGAGTTGTTCTGGACCGAGTTGAATCATTCGTCAGGTAACAAGGTCTTAAAGGGAGAACTCAAATGACAAAGAAATTTCTTCTCACACTGTTAACATCCGCTGCACTACTGATGGGTATTGCAGGATCATCGGTCGAGGCTGCGAGATGGAATCGCGGCATTGCGCGAAGAGGCGTGCAGTATCGCTATAGCGGCGTTCACGGACGCGGATTTGGCAACGAAAACCGTCAGTTTAGACGACAGTTCAACAACTCTGGTTATTACGGAAACCGGAATAGCTTCGGAAATCCATACGGCAATTCCTATCGGAATGGACGGGGAGTTTACTTTGGATCCAACAACGGAGGTTTCTACTTCCGATATTGATCTCTGCCCCGCCGATAAGTTTCCGGTAAAACGAGCCTCGCAGAATCATGCCGAGGCTCGTTCTCGTTGAACGCTATCCCTGCGATCACTGTGCCTGGAGGTGCTGAACCGAGACGGCTTGCGGTTTAGGACCAGGCAGCGAACCGGGCTCCGCGTATCACAAACTTGCTTCCCTTAGACAATCGTCCACGTCGAAGTAACTAGACTGCGACAGATCTGGAAAGCTTCTCAAACAGCGACTGAAGGGCAGCAATATCGACAGGCTTCAGCATGTGCTCGTGGAACCCGGCCTCAAGCGCTTTGTCGCGATCGGAAGGCTGACCGAAACCAGTAAGAGCGACCAGGCAGGCTCGAGAGCAGTCGGGACGTTGACGGATTCGTTGAGCTAATTCATAACCCGACATTCCGGGCATCGCAATATCTGAAAACACAACGTCGGGCTTAAACGTTTCCAGCTTGATAAGTGCCAACGGACCATTCTCAACAACCTCAACTTCATGCCCGAGTTTCTCAAGCAGGCGAGCAGTCATTACTCGCAATGCTCGCATGTCCTCAACGACCAGCACCTTGAATGATTTTGCTGACACGGCCTGAGGTAGTATTGCTGGAATTATTTTCGACGAAGTCAGATCGTGGACCATGGGAAGGCGAACCGTAAAAGTACTTCCCTTTCCGACTCCATCACTTTGGGCGACGACCGTGCCGTCGTGCAAATCGACAATCGCTTTTACCAACTTCAAACTGATTCCCAGACCCGTGCTGCCTCGTTCAGGCCTATTATCAGCCCGAGAAAACATGTCGAAAATATTTGGCAACACTTCTGGGGCAATTCCAATTCCGTGATCCCGGAAACTGATCATGGCCATCCGCTCTTCTACGACGACGGCAAGTTCAATTTGTGAGTCGGGGGCGCTGTACCTGGCGGCATTGTTCAGCAGATTCGAGATCACCTGAGTCAGCCGTAAAGAGTCCCCATACACGCAAACCTTAACTCCGTCAGGAACATTAATGGTCAGTTTTTGACCGTTCTCTGTAATAGACCTCGACGATGTATTAACGGCTGCAGCAATAAGCGCCAGTAAATCAACGATCTCCCGGCGGAGCGAAATCTGGCCGCGGCTGATCTGTGAGACATCCAGCAAGTCATCAATTAACCGCACCAGCTCTTCGACTTGTCTCGCCATCATCTGGCGCAGTTCATCGACCTCGGGATCGAGCTTAAGCATTCCCATGAGTTGAACGGCGTTCTTGATGGGAGCGAGCGGGTTGCGTAACTCATGAGCCAGTGCCGCGAGGAATTCATTCCTGCGACGCTCCGCTTCAGCCAGCGGAATCGTAGGCTCCACGTGTTCATTCTGGAATCCTTTTGCCGACGTCAGGTCACGCTTAACACCATCGCCGATACTGGCGAACGTAACGGGCAGGCGTTCGCATTCAGAATTTTGAACTGCAGTGGCAGTTTCCGTTTTCTTCCGGCGATGCTGCATAGTCAAGAATACTGCTGCGACGAGACTCAATCCAACAATCGTGGAGATCAACGCTGTCGGCAGTGCTATGAAATAAGCCTGATCTGATGCCTTGGCATACTCTTCCAGAGAACGATTGTACGAGGATCGAATCGAGGTCAGTCGCTTGCTGATTTCTTCGAAAGACCGATTGCCGGAGTCGTTTTTCTCGGCGTCCTTGATGGACAACTCCAATTTGTCGATCGCTCGCAAGTGCTCACGGGTTTCGGCGACGAGGTCTGATTTCGCACGCATGCGATGTATGCTTTGTAGCACCATCGCTACGCAGATAATCAGTACACACAACACCGCAGCGAGGAGCAAGGCGTACAGATTCTTCCGTTCAAATGGATGCGGTGATCTTTCATGCGTCGCTTCCAATTCGATTCCCCGGAACGATTGCTGTGTAAGAGCCAGATATTAACTTGCGAAGCCTTTTATCCGGCCCCCAGTGAATGTGACTCTTTCCATTCCATAAGTGCATGCGACAACTGACTCAACTGTTCCGTCAGCGTCGGAATCAATGACGAAGCCTCTGCCAGTGTCCCGGCCATGCAGGCTGCTTCCACTGCTGCCCCGGCCCGGGTAGCAGCTTCTGCTTCAAAGTTGGAACAGAGCCCCTTTAGGCTATGCGCAATCCGACTTGCCTCTGCAGCGTCGCCAGCATCAATTCGCTGCCTCAATTCCTGTAACAGTAACAGGGAATCCTCCAGAAAGTAATCAACCATAGTGTGAAGCAAATCGGTATCAGCCCCCATTCGCCGTAAAGCGACATCCGGATTCCAAAGCTTGTATGGCTCGATGGACTCTGACACCTTCACTTCGTCCTTCGCTGCGTCTTTCGCTTCGCTTCGCATTACGTCTAAGTTGAGTTAAGAACGCCTAACAAAACATGCGCACGTAGCCGGATTCGTGAGAATTCGGAGCGATTTCTGAGCTCTCACGAGCTCAGCTACGGTTTTGTTACGGGTTCTAAGACTCACAATTTCCATCAAGAGACGCAAAGCTCCGAACCCAATCATTGAGGATGACTTGCTGAGGCACCCGAGTGACACGACCGCCGTGATCATTCTTCAACGGAAACGACCGTGCCCAGTGAGATTTGAAACAGGTTCACTCGATCGCGGATCTTGCCGCGCGTGATGCCCAGGATCTCTGACGCCTTTGTTTGATTTCCCTCAGTCGCCTGAAGCACACGAGTTATCAGATATCGTTCCATTTGCTCTAATGCTTCTGCGTAAAGATTTCTCGAGTCTGCTTCGAGGCGACGATTCACAAACGGTGCAAGATCAGACGGAACACCTGTAGCATTGTCGATTTGTGGCAGCTCGGGAGTTTTCGAAAGCATCGGGGTGGTGAGTTCTGGCGGCAGGAAGGATGGCACGATGACCGGTCCTGTTGCGTTCAGGAGCGATTGTCGCACGACACTCTGCATCTCACGCACATTCCCAGGCCAGGAATATTGTGTCAGCATTTCAAGAGCTTCCGGCGAGATGCCCTCGCAATCATGCCGATTCATCTCCCTCGCGCAGACTCGCAGGTAATACTCAAGCAGCAGCGACACATCCTCGCCACGTTTACGCAGAGGTGGCAAGGTGATCGTGATCCCGTTCAGTCGATAGAAGAGGTCTTCACGGAACTCGCCATCCACTACCATCTGGTCAAGGTCGAGGTTTGTGGCTGTGACAATTCGAACGTCGGTTTTAATTGTCTTGTTTCCACCGACCCGTTCGAATTCCTGTTGCTGCAGGAGACGCAGTATCTTCCCCTGCACCAGCGGCGACATGTCACCAATTTCATCGAGAAAGATTGTGCCTCCGCTACAGGCTTCAAATTTTCCGATGCGCTGCTTGTCTGCCCCCGTGAAGGCACCTTTCTCGTGTCCAAAGAGTTCACTTTCCAGCAACGCGTCAGGCATCGCCGCGCAGTTGATCGCCATGAAACATTCGCCCGATCTGGCGCTGTTCTGATAAATCGCACGGGCGACAAGCTCCTTGCCCGTACCGCTTTCTCCTCGGATCAACACAGGCACATTCTGCGCCGCCACTCGTCCAATGGCCTTGAATACCTCCAGCATGGCCGGACTTCGACCAACGAAGGATTCTGTTTCCGGAAACGGACCATCACTCATATGCATCGCTACGGGAGTGTTCATCATCCGCCGCGTGGCAATCGCCTTTTCAACCAGCTCACTCAGTGCTGGAAGATCGAGTGGTTTGGTGACATAGTCAAATCCTCCGAGTTGCATGGCCCGAATCGCTGTGGAGCTGTCACTTCCTGCCGTGATGAAGATGATCGGCAACTTACGATCGATGTCACGTATCTTCTGAAAGACTTCCAGCCCCGATGTTCCAGGCAGCATAACATCCAGGAGCACGACATCGGGAGATACATTGCGAATGAGAGTCAAGCCATCATCAGCCGTCGCGACAGATGAAACCGTCAGGCAAATCTTCTCGAGGGACCTGCGGATCATTTCGCATACACTTCTGTCGTCATCAATGACCACAACGTTCGGCATTTAGATCACAACTTCCTTTTGGACGCGGAATCCCCTGGTATTGCCGAATTCGGTGATACCAGTTTGCGTGCGAACAAGTGGCAATTAGTGGAGTCTATCGATCACGCGTGAGCAATCCAAACCACAGAATCGCTTGAAGAACCGAACGACCTTCTGCCAACGCGAGAGACGACCAGTCACTCAAGGTTTCAATTCTGCTGAAATCCATCGCTGATTTCGGTGGGCGAACTGGATGGAAAACTGATCCGCGAGTCGGGGTGAAACACTCTGACTCTCTGATTGGAGCGTGTCGCGGAGTTAACAGCTGGTCCTCTTTCGGGAGGCTGGTTTATGTAGCCGAGTACCTCGAACATCTTGACCAATCAATCATCATCTGGCTGAATTCGAACGCCAGACAGTGTGTTGAACGGATGAATCGGCAAAGAACAATGCCCACAGCTCTCCGAGGTGATGCTGTTATCGTCCACCGGAGCTGCGGTTCAAAATGAGTGGCTGGCAAAGCTCGCACTATGAAAACAACGGAGCAATGATCTGTCCGGCGTTGATTTTATGCGGTCGACCGAGACGGTCTATCATCATGGTTTCCGGATCGATTCCCAGAGCCGTAAAGATGGTGGCTCCAAGATCAGCCGGATACCAGCCACGAGTCGCCGGGTAGGCCGCCTGATCATCGCTGGCCCCGATCACCTGACCTCCACGAACTCCAGCTCCGGCGAAGACGGCAGAGAACACTCCAGACCAGTGATCGCGTCCACCGCCAGGATTGATCTGAGGCGTACGGCCAAATTCACCCACAGCAACCACGAGCGTGGTGTCGAGCAACCCACGTTCGTCAAGATCCGTAAGCAATGCCGACAAGCCTTGATCGAACGGCGGCAGCAGGCGGTTCTTTAGTTGTCCAAAGTTATCGCCGTGAGTATCCCAGTTATTCATTGTTCCCATGTTCGCCTGAATGATGGGCATTCCTGCTTCGACCAGTCGTCGCGCCAGCAACAACGATTGACCGAAAGAATGGCGACCATAGCGATCTCGCATCTCGGCAGGTTCGCGAGTCATATCGAACACATCACGAAACTTACCGGCAGCTCCAAGTAGTTGATGAGCCTTCTCCACCGATCGACTGAGTGACTGGGACGCGGCCGGCGTTTGAAGATACTGATGCTGGTCATCCAATGCCGTTAACAGGCTGCGTCGACTTTGAATGCGTTGATCCGTCAGATCCTGCAGCAGAGTCAATTCATCGATGTTGAAATCCGCAGCGTTGGGGTCCTTCGTGACATGCCAGGGATCGTACTGACTTCCCATGAAGCCAC